>DLGS01000125.1 GCA_002482815.1 Bacteroidetes bacterium UBA7688 | reverse complement strand
TATCTACTACTGTAAAGGTCTTCAAACCCTTCAGGGTATGAAGACCTTTACAGTAGTAGATAAAAACTACCTGCCCGCAAATGAGCATAAAAAGTACGCCAAAGACATTGCCTTACAATCGGCAAATGAAAAAGTGTACCACGTAATTTTATAATAACCCAATTGAAACATGATACATTTCTTCAGAATACTGGTTCTGCTGGGTGCAATAGCGACAAGCATGGATAACGCTAATGCACAAGAATTATTTGTCTTTACAGAACCAGCCAGTAATATGCCTGCTAAATCTGTAGGAATCAGGATGAGCAATTGGCTCATGCAGGATCAGCAGAGCAGTACAATAAACTATCACCTTATTCCAGAAGTGATGTGGGGTGTAAACAAAAACCTGATGGTTCACGTTGAGGGTTTTGTCAGCAACCGTAATAAAAGTTTAGCGGCTGAAGGTGGTGCCTTCTATGCCAAATATCGCTTTTTCAGCAAGGACAAGGTATATCGCCATTTTCGTATGGCTGCATTTGGCAGAGTAGCAATTAATAACAGTGACATACACCAGGAGGAGATCGAGACAAACGGTCACAATTCCGGATTTGAAGGTGGCCTCATTGCAACGCAATTATTGCATAAGCAAGCCATCTCTTCAACTGTTAGCTATGAACAGGCAGTAAATAATACCAGTGGTAATGAGTTCCCAACGCTTCAGGCAAATAGGGCAATCAATTATACATTATCAACAGGCAGGTTGATTTTACCGAAAGACTATACGAATTATGGGCAGATGAATCTCAACATTATGGTAGAATGTTTGGGACAATACCTTCCGGGAAATGGAAAATCGTTTATGGATGCCACGGCTTCCGTCCAGTTCATATTTAACAGCCAGACCAGGGTAGATGTAGCATACAAAAGAGAGTTATACAGCAATATGCTGCGCACCGCACCAAATGGCTTCTTAATAAGAATTGAACACTTAATATTCAATGCGTTCAGGTAAAGCATACTTTGATTATCAAACATTAAAAATAAGCGAGATGAAAAAAATTATCACAGCAGCACTCTTCAGCATATTTGCGGGAACTGCTTTTGCACAAACACAAAATGCGGATGCTCATAAGCAGCATGAGCATTCTATCAAAAACACGGCAGGTCAGTTATTGAGTTCATATTATGACATTAAAGATGCCTTGGTTAATAGCAATGGTGCACAGGTATCGGCCAAAGCGGTGTCATTTATTGAGGCTTTGAAGTCTGTTGACACGAAAACATTAAGCGTAAAGGAAAATGAAGCCTTTGCAATACTGCAACCAAAGCTGGCTAATGATGCAATAAAGATTGCAGAGTCAAAAAAAATCGAAGACCAAAGAAACGCATTCGCCTCTTTTTCAAACAACATGTGGGATCTGTTGAAATCTGGAGATCATTTTGATGAACCAGTTTACCAGCAATATTGCCCTATGAAAAAATCTTATTGGATTAGTAAAGAATCCAACATTAAAAATCCATACTTCGGGAAGCAAATGCTGACATGTGGTAAAACAACAGAAACACTTAAATAATTTAATAACTCACAAACGTCCCAAATGAAAAAAATCATTTTAAGTGCAACCGCTATGCTTGTGCTATTTACAGCCTGCAACAACAGCAACAGTGGTTCTGATAAAACAACAGAATCAACAATAACTAAAGATAGCAATGCAGTTATACCGTCTGCTTCCGATGTTCCAGTAACAGAATCATCAATCAAAGGAATTCTGGATGGCTACTTACATCTTAAAAATGTGCTTGCTTCTGATGATCCAAAGGCCGCCGCATCTGCCGGTAATGATATTTTAACTGCTTTGCAATCTGTGGATATGAGTAAAATGGATGAAGCGAAGCATAAGATTTACATGTCTGTAGTTGACGATATCAAAGAAAATGCAGAGCATATTAAAGACAATGCAGCCAAAATCGATCACCAGAGAGAACACTTTGAAATGTTGAGTAAGGACGTGTATGATTTAGTCAAAGCCTTTGGTGCCGGAAAGACGATCTATAAAGATTTCTGCCCAATGGCTTTCGAGCAAAAAGGTGCTTTTTGGTTGAGTGAAACCAAAGAAATCAAAAATCCTTATTTCGGAAAGGAAATGCAAGAATGCGGAGAAGTAAAAGAAGAGCTTAAATGAACCTGGCAAAAAAAATAGGATTGGCTGCAATAATAGTAGTCATTACAATGCAGTTGATACAACCTGCTCACAATAAAAGCGGGCAAGTTGTATCAACTGATTTTGCCAAACTTTATAAAGTGCCGGGTAACGTGCAAACAATTTTGCAAAATGCCTGTTACGATTGCCACAGCAACAACACAAACTATCCCTGGTATTCCAATATTCAACCAATGGCATGGATGATGGCCAGCCATATAAAAGATGGCAAGGAACAACTGGATTTTAGTGTATTTGGAAATTATCCAATAAGAAGGCAAATCAGCAAATTAAAAGGTATTGCAAATCAGGTCAAAGATGATGCGATGCCTATTTCTTCTTATAAAATGATGCACCGAAGTGCAGATCTCAGTAAAGAAGATAAAGCTTTAATCGTGGATTGGATGAATAAAACGGCGGACAGCCTTTCAGCTAATAATTAAAGAGTGATATACAAATTGAAGCAAATACTAATCAGGATTTTCAAAGCAATTTTTATTCGTAAAAAGGATTGCTGCAAATAAAATAGCATTATGGAACATCAACATGAAGGAAATAAAGAAGGCCATGCAGCTCACAACATGAGCAACATGAAACATGGTGCCAACCCAGCAATGGGCATGGCTGGCCATAACCATCATGCGATGATGATCGCTGATTTTAAAAAGCGGTTCTATGTAGTGTTGGCACTCACTATTCCCATCATGTTGTTGTCGGAAATGATACAGCATTTCGTAGGGGTAAGCTGGCAGTTTACAGGTTCACAGTACATTCTTTTTGCCCTATCAACGGTTGTCTTTTTTTATGGTGGCTGGCCATTCTTAAAAGGGTTAGTGGAGGAGATAAAATCGAAGAATCCCGGTATGATGTTCCTCATTGGCTTTGCCATAACAGTTGCCTATGCTTATAGTGTGGCAATAGTGTTTGGCCTAAAAGGAATGGATTTCTTTTGGGAACTGGCTACACTGATCCTGATCATGCTTTTAGGGCATTGGATCGAAATGAAGTCTGTTGCGGGTGCATCGAAAGAATTGGAATTGTTGGTACAGTTAATGCCTGCCGATGCGCACATGGTAATGCCCAATATGGTGCATGATGTAAAGACCGATACACTCAAAGAGAATGACATTATCCTTGTGAAGCCTGGTGAAAAGGTGGCCGCAGATGGTGTCATCCTGGAAGGGGAAAGTTATCTTAATGAATCTATGCTCACCGGTGAATCAAAGCCGGTACAAAAAGTAAAAGGTGATAAAGTAATTGCGGGCGCAATCAATGGCAATGGCTCTATAAAAGTTACCGTTTCCCATGCTGCAAAAGATTCCTATTTGTCTCAGGTAGTTAAACTGGTGGATGATGCACAAAAATCAAAATCAAACACGCAATTGCTGGCCGATACTGCTGCAAAATGGCTCACAATAATTGCATTGGTTACAGGCGTTTCCACCTTTTTGTATTGGTATCTCACTGGCCAATCACTGGCCTTCGCAATGGAACGAATGGTAACAGTTATAGTTATTTGCTGCCCTCATGCTTTAGGTTTAGCAGTGCCACTGGTAGTTGCAAAATCAACTGCCCTATCCGCTAAAAATGGTTTGTTGATTAAGAATAGGACAGCCTTTGAAAATGCCCGAAAAATAACCACCATTGTTTTTGATAAAACAGGCACATTGACCGTTGGGAAATTTGAAGTTTCCAAAATTGTATCGCTTCAAAAGGAGTTCAACGAAAATGAAATTATCCGGTTGGCATCGGCATTGGAGCAGCAATCAGAACATCCCATTGCAACGGGCATTCTGCAAAAAGTAAAAGATTTATCTATCACCATTCCCGCAACAGAACACTTTAGGGCTATCACAGGCAAAGGCGTTGAAGCTACTGTGGAAGGCAAAAATATATTGGTCGTCAGTCCAGGTTATTTAAAGGAGAATAATTTGGCGGTCCCTGAAGATTTTACGGCTAATGATACGGAAACCGTTGTGTTCGTAATCGTCAATAATCAATTGGCAGGATACATTGCCTTATCAGATGAAATAAGACCAGAATCTGCCAGTGCCATCAAGACCTTAAAGGAGAACAATATCAAATCCATTTTGCTCACGGGAGATAATAGCAAAGTTGCGAAAAGTGTAAGCGAAACATTGGGTATGGATAGTTTTATAGCCGAAGTACTGCCTCATCAGAAGTTAGAAAAGATAAAGGAGCTGCAAAGCAAAGGTGAGTTTGTAGCCATGACCGGTGACGGGGTAAACGACGCACCAGCCTTGGCTATTGCGGATATTGGCATCGCGGTAGGCAGTGGTAGCGACATAGCGGCTGAAACTGCGGGGATCGTTTTGGTGAATAGCAATCCTAATGATGTAGTAAACCTTGTCTTGTTTGGCAAGGCTACTTATCGCAAGATGATCCAGAATTTGATCTGGGCAACCGGTTACAATGTTATTGCCCTGCCACTGGCTGCAGGTGTTTTATACAAACAAGGTATTTTATTAAGCC
>DLGS01000260.1:1366-3401 GCA_002482815.1 Bacteroidetes bacterium UBA7688 | reverse complement strand
GCTATCCGGATTTCTGTTTTAGATTTTGGTGTGAAACGTAATATCCTTACAAGCCTTGCTGAGCGTGGCGCTTATCTGAAAGTATTTAATGCTCACGCCACGGTAGCTGATCTTGAAGCCTTTAATCCGAGCGGTTTCTTTATCAGCAACGGTCCTGGTGACCCTGCATCTATGCCGTATGCAGTTGAAACGATTAAAGGATTGCTTGCTACAAATAAACCTTTGTTTGGCATTTGTCTTGGGCATCAACTCTTAGCCCTGGCTAACGGAATCCCGACATTCAAAATGCACCACGGACATAGGGGTTTAAACCACCCGGTGAAAAATCTAATTACCGGGAAATCTGAAACAACAACGCAGAATCATGGTTTTGGTATCGTTCCGGAAGCAGCAAAAGCTTCTGATAAAATTGAAATAACGCACGTAAATCTTAATGACGATTCTATCGAAGGTATCCGAATGGTGAATCATCCTGCATTTTCGGTACAATATCACCCGGAAAGCACACCTGGTCCATTCGATTCCCGTTATCTGTTCGACGAGTTTATTGCGATGATGAAATAGAAAAATCTTTAAATGGAAACCTCGTCTGAATGACGAGGTTTTTTTATGCATGTAAGTTTCAATCGGTAAGTCAAGGATTTTTTAATTTACTTTAAAAAGGAAAGCGACGAATCAGATTTCAGATTCGTCGCTTTATAGTTTAAGCAAGAGGATTAATTATGTTGTAAAACCTGTTTGAATTTGATCTGTCCGCCTTCATTTTCCACTCTGATAATATAAATACCAGCAGGTAAATCTGTCGCATTCAGGATTCGCTCTTTACTGTTAACAGTCCAGCTGCTCTTAATTTCAGAACCTTGAATATTAAACAACCTTATTCTGTCTTTTTCTTCCACACCACCTAAAGTTAAAGACTCATGGAATGGATTTGGTGCAGTTTTAATATGAACATTACCCTTGTTTGGATCGTAAATTGAGGTAGGCATTTCTTCTGGTAATAAACCCTCGTCATCGGTAGCTCCTGCGATATCTTCAGGACCACCGAACATGTAGGCGATTTTAAGCAATGTGCTGTCAAATGCAGGCAAAGAATCTATTTTAAAAACCAGGCCAATTGCAATATCATTTGTAATAGTGGTTAAAGAATCAAAAGCATAGCTGCTACTTAATGAAGATGCTTTGCTATGAATGATATTTATTGGAACAGTAGAAGGCCAGCTATGATTTAAGAAACATACTGCTCTCGGGTCTTTGGTACCCATTCCTAAATAAGTTAGGCTTGTATCATATCCGGTGCCCCATGCAGAAACGACGCAAAGGTTTGATGGATGAGGATTCTGGTAGGATATGGTATTTTTTGTCTGGAAGCCTCCTCCTGGCCATGGTTGATCATTATCGGGATCAATAGAGCGGAAATAATAGATATCTTTACGTTTTCTGCTTGCCAGGTTTTTAATTTTTACCCGAATGGTAAAATAAGTGTTTGCTGTATCCAGAATGGTGCGCTGCACAATCAGAAGACTATCATAAATGCCCTCCCATTCCGTGGCTCGCTTACTTCCGGATATATAATGCCGAACATTAGCTCCAACTGCAGCAGCGGCCCCGGTTCCGACCCAATTATTGGCTTGTTTCCCGGTATCTGCTTTAATACTCCAGCCTTCAAACGGACTGCCTGGTACAAAATAATCTCCCATATAATTGGGTGCTCCTGGTGCTGCAACTGTCCATCCATCTTTTCCAGGGTCTGCCACAAAACCAAGGTTTCTGCCTGCTGTACCGGATGTGCAGGTTGAAGCATTCGGTAAGCTTGATGAGACGTTTGGGTGATATCCTGTTGGTGCATCAGCACTGGAGCCATATGCACCGTTAAAATTTACACCCACTTCAACATAGTTTCCTTGAATAAAGGAGTTACAGTTTACTATTTGAGCACGGACTGAAAATGATACAGCACAAATTGCTGCGGTGAATGAGAGAGGTAAGGCTACACATTTCAGTTTTTGGTAAAGGTTTGTTTTCATAAGTTTAG
>DLGS01000260.1:491-1252 GCA_002482815.1 Bacteroidetes bacterium UBA7688 | reverse complement strand
AATTTAATAAATAGAAAATACTATGGTGATTTTATCTAAAGTATACTTTATAGACAAGGCATATACTGATTTTTTTGTTAGTGTTTTAAAAAAGCAAAGCGACGAACCTGATTTCAGATTCGTCGCTTTTTAAGTTAGGCAATCTAATTAATTATGCTGTAAAACTTGTTTGAATTTGATTTGTCCACCTTCATTTTCCACTCTGAGGATATAAATACCAACCGGTAAATCAGTTGCGTTCAGGATTCGCTCTTTATTATTTACAGTCCAGCTTGTTTTTATTTCAGAACCTTGAATAGTAAATAAGCGTATTATATCCTTTTCATCCACACCGCTTAATGTCAACGTTTCGAGGAAAGGGTTTGGTGCCGTTTTAATAGACACATTACTTGCGTTAGGCTCATAAATTCCAGTAGTCATTTCTTCTGGCAACAAACCTTCGTCATCAGTTGCTCCAGATATATCTTCAGGCCCACCAAACATGTAAGCCATTCTCAGGATTGTGCTATCGTAAGCTGGCAAAGAATCTATTTTGAAAACCAAACCTATCGCCAAATCACTTGTAATGGATGTTAAAGAATCAAAATAATAGCTGCCGCTCAATGCCAGCGATTTGCTGTGTATAATGTCTATCGGTACAGATGAAGGCCAGCTTTTGTTTAAAAAACAAACGGCTCTGGGATCTTTAGTGCCCATTCCAAGATAGGTTACACTTGTATCGTAACCTTTACCCCATGACGATACCACGCACAGGTTTGATG
>DLGS01000260.1:0-441 GCA_002482815.1 Bacteroidetes bacterium UBA7688 | reverse complement strand
GTGATGGATGAGGATTTTGATATGTAATTGTATTGTCGGTTGGATAGCCACCTAATGCCCAGGTTTGGTCATTATCAGGATCTACAGAACGGAAATAATAAACATCTTTCCGTTTACGTGTTGCCAGGTTTTTTATTTTTACACGAATTACAAAATAGGTGTTGGCAGTATCCATAATGGTGCGTTGCACAATGTGAAGACTGTCAAAAATCCCTTCCCATTCAGTTGCACGCTTGCTGCCCGAAACAAAATGACGGACATTAGCGCCTATAGCTGTTTTGGGAGGCATAGTCGGGCCAGCATTCCAGTTGTTAGCCTGAGTATCCCCATCGGCTTTGATACTCCAACCTTCAAACGGACTGCCCGGAACGAAATAATCACCCATGTAGGCTGGCATTCCGGCACCTGCGATTCCCCAGCCGTCTTTAGCAGGGTCGGCCA
>DLGS01000225.1:248-4887 GCA_002482815.1 Bacteroidetes bacterium UBA7688 | reverse complement strand
GTACCGTTTTTTCTCCAGGTGAAGGCCGATGTCAGGCCAGCTGCTTTTGCTGATGCCGTAAAAGTAACTGAAGCTCCGCTTGCAATATCCGTACCCGGCATTACAGCAATACTTACAGCTAATGTGCTGTCATCACAAACTTCGTAAGCGCCAAGGTCAACATTGTCACCCATTATACGTCTTGCACCGCGGATGTCAGCTTTGATTGATGAAAGGTTTGGTGTACCGGTAGGAGCATAAAAAGAACTGTCACCCATGTCCAAAGCAGGGCTGCCTGCCGCAAGTCTGAAATCTCTGGCGAATGTGTCCAGGAATACTGGTTTGGAAAGGATTAATGGAATGGATGTTCCGGTAAGATAATATTCATCAGCAACGATGCTGCTGAATAAAGCAGTGGAAACCAAAGAAGGTGGTGCGTCAATGTCTTCATAAAGGAAACCATGATTGCCCTGTACAATGCTGTTTCTCAATTCGCTGGGACCGAATCCATCGTCGTATCCGCCGCCACCTGAGTAGTAAGCAATATTGTTTGCAATGGTTACATTGGTTAGTGTTAGGCTGGCGGGTTCTGAACCGGTGCTTGTGTTTGCTTCATTAGATATGCCACCGCCATATACCCAGGCAAAATTGTAGGTGAAAAGACAATTGGTAAATATAGGGTGAGAGTTTCGCTTATTGGAAAACCCGCCTCCACTTCCACCTTCGCTTCTGTTTTCAGTAAATATGCAATTAGTGAGCTGTGGCGAACATTCATTATAGTTGTAAATTCCACCGCCGTTTCCGCTGCCGAAAGCAATGTTTTGGATGAATTTTACATTGTTCAATACAGGGCTGCTTTTCCAGTTTTGCATTCCGCCGCCATCGCCCCATGTGGTGTTTTTGCGAAATACGACATTGGTTAGTACGGCATCACTTTTGCCATCATTTTCCATTCCGCCTGCTCCCATTCCACCAAAAGTGCTGTCAAACAAAACATTGGTTAAGATGACACTGCTGCTATCATTATACATTCCGCCGCCCTGGCCGTTTGTCGAATCTCCCCGCATCGCAATATTGGTAAATATGGCATTGCTTTTCAGGTTGTATATCGCTCCTCCTCCATCTCCATATTGGGCATAATTATAAGAAAATAATGAATTGGAAATAACGCCATTACTCATTTCATTTCGCAGGGCTCCGCCACCCTGGGTTGAATTTGCTTTATTGATCAAAAAATTAATCGAATCTAAACGAGGACTACTGTTGACGCAATAAATTCCGGCACCGCCTCCTTTAGATAAATCAGAGCCATTAACAATGTTGCAATTAAATTCAGCATGGTGCAAAGACATGTCTGACTTGTTAGAGATATACATGCCGGCTCCTCCCATTGAAGACGAATTGCGGAAAAACCGGATGTGTGCCATCTGAACAGAACCACTATCAACGTATATTCCTCCTCCAACATTTCTTTTAACAATTGTGCCATTTACGGTATCATTTCCTATGCCATTTGCACAGGCCGAAAAAATATTAAACCCATCAAACACAGTTTTGGCATTTAAGTGAAGGGCCAATACAACATGATATAGATTATCATTGGTGTCAGCGCTACCTAATTCTCCAACAAGGTTTGAAACATCTTTAGTTAAAAGTCCGCTCGTGTCACGTTCTGCCAATGTGGTTTCAATGCCGGCAAAACCTCCATATATTTTCACTTCGTTTTTTAGAACAAAGGCTCTTGAACGCACACTTGTCGGAACACCTCCGGCAATTTTCATAGGGTAATAGCTGCCCCAACGCACAAAAATTGAATCTCCGGCTTTGGCAGAATCAATGGCTGTCTGCAGGTTGTCGAACGCAGTTGCCCAGGTTTTACCGGTATGGGTTCCGGCAAAGGCAGGTTTTACATAATGTTTGCTTTGGGCCTGAACACTGAAAGATGCAAGCATGGCAACGCCTGCAAATAAGAGTCGAAATGGAGTCATAAGGGGAAATTTATATCTTGACGAATGTAGTAAAAATTAAATAAAAGTTATAATTTTTTAATGGATTATGCTTATCAATGCCTCAAACTATTCAGCTATAATGCTTAATGTTTTTCCAAAGGCATCTTCAAAAATCCGCAGCAGGGTAGAATAGCGCAGATCACAATTGCCATTTTCTATTTTTGAAATATAGCTCTTTTGGGTTCCAATCTTGTCGGCCAGCTGTTGCTGGGTCATACCTGCATCAATCCGGGCCGTTTTAATCATTTCGCTAAGGGCAAAAAACTTGGCTTTTGTCTCGAAAGCATTTCTGTTTTCGCTGCCTTCCAGACCCAGTTCGCGATCCAGCAATTCCTCAAAAGTCAGTTGTTTTTTCTTCGCCATTTTATAAGGTGTGAAGGCAACGTTTGTACATCTGAATAGTATTCTCCAAGCCATAATAAAGTGCATCGGCTATCAAAGCATGACCGATGGAGACTTCAGCAAGGTTGGGAATGTTGTCAGCGAAAAATTTAAGGTTGTGCCTGTCCAGGTCGTGACCGGCATTAATACCCAAACCTTTTGCTGATGCTGCATTTGCAGCGGTAGTATAATCTTTGATAGCGGCACTTTTATCCGTTTTATAATGCGTGGCAAAATGCTCGGTGTACAATTCTATCCTGTCCGTGCCGGTGTCGAAAGCAGCTTCGGCAAGTGAAACGACCGGATCTACAAAAATGGAAACACGGATGCCTTCTTTCTTGAATATCGAGACGATATCGCGAAGATAACTGGCCTCCTTTATTGTATCCCAACCGTGGTTTGAGGTCAGTTGTCCTAAGGCGTCCGGCACAAGTGTTACCTGATGTGGTTTTACTTCCAGCACCAGTTGCACAAATTTATCTTCGGTAGGATTGCCTTCAATATTGAATTCGGTAGTGATGTGTGGCATTATTTCACGCACATCAGCATAGCGGATATGTCGCTCATCGGGGCGCGGGTGTACTGTGATACCGTCTGCTCCAAAGCGCTGACAGTCGATTGCAGCTTGTAGTACATTGGGGTTGTCACCGCCACGACTATTGCGCAAGGTGGCTATTTTGTTGATGTTTACAGAGAGTTTTGTCATTGCAGGGCAAAGGTAAACAGGTAATTGGTCAATTTGACAATTCGTCAATTTGACAATTCAATCATTCGGTAATTAGCCAATTTGAAATACTTATTCTATTATCAGCTTCTGGGTGTACAATCCTGCGTCGCCGGCGAAACGGACAAAATAAATGCCGGGTAATAAATTACTGATATCTATTGAGGAGCGGTTTGCGGACAAGATATATCTGGATACTATTTTTGAATCAACAGTACAGATGTTTATTTCCAGAGGAGCTGTTTGGGCAGGTGTTTCTATAAAACTGTTTGCGCAAATATTCTCTGACTAAGAAAAACAATACCGAATAAAAAAATTATTATTGTTTTCATTTATAGGCTTTTATCAAAAATAGTAAAAAATTAAACGATATACTGAAGAAGTACAAGTCTCTTTTGGAAAACAAATACCACCCGGTTTCAACCGTGAGCAACATCTGCCAAACAACTTGCCGATTTACGCAATTAACTAATTGTCGAATTACAGCTAGTCTAACTATCTCATTAACTAATTGCCGAATTGACCGATTACCGAATTATATTTGCGCACTTATTTACGATTATGATACTTTCTGATACGCGCATCCTGGAGGAAATAGCAAAAGGAACCATTATTATTGAACCTTACGACAGGTCTTGTTTGGGTACCAATTCTTATGATGTTCATCTGGGGAAACACCTCGCTACCTATACCGATAAAGAGCTGGATGCCAAAAAACACAATACCATCACGCATTTCGAAATTCCGGAAGAGGGTTTTGTATTGCAGCCCGGCACCCTTTATCTGGGTGTGACAGAGGAATATACCGAAACACATGCGCACGTTCCGTTTCTGGAAGGGAAATCCTCTACCGGACGCTTAGGCATAGATATCCACGCTACGGCCGGTAAAGGTGATGTTGGTTTTTGCAACACCTGGACGCTGGAGATTTCCTGTGTTCATCCGGTAAGAGTATATGCCGGAATGCCTATTGGCCAGTTAATTTATTTCCCAGTAGACGGAGAAATTATCAATAAGTATAACACTAAAGCAAACGCTAAATACAACACCCGCACTATACGGCCTGTAGAGAGTATGATGTGGAAGAATAAGTTTTAATATACCTATACGACTGTTTACCCAATTTTTCAATTTTTTGCAGGCAATGCCATCTGTTTTGCCTGCGTGTTTTTCCATAGTCAAATAGCATAATGAGCACCATTCAACCTTTTTTACGACTTAGTGGTTTAGAGCCGCTTATCCTCCGCCCGGAAACCAATTTTGTCAATGTTGGGGAAAGAACCAACGTGACTGGTTCAAAGAAATTTGCCAGGCTGATTAAAGAAAATAAATACGAGGAAGCTTTATCAGTAGCGCGTCAGCAGGTAGAAGGCGGAGCGCAGGTGATAGACGTAAATATGGATGATGCCATGCTGGAAGGTGTGGAGGCGATGACCACCTTTTTGAATCTCATGCAAAGTGAGCCGGATATTGCCCGGATTCCGGTAATGATTGACTCTTCAAAATTCGAAATTATAGAGGCCGGTCTGAAATGTGTGCAGGGTAA
>DLGS01000225.1:0-160 GCA_002482815.1 Bacteroidetes bacterium UBA7688 | reverse complement strand
CGATTTCGATGAAGGAAGGCGAAGGCAAATTCATGGAGCAAGCCAGAATATGCAAAACTTTTGGGGCAGCAGTTATCGTGATGGCATTTGACGAATTGGGTCAGGCGGACACTTTGGAGCGCAGGGTTACTATTTGCGAACGTGCTTATAAAATCCTGAC
>DLGS01000319.1 GCA_002482815.1 Bacteroidetes bacterium UBA7688 | reverse complement strand
ACTGTATCACGATGGTGGGGCTGTCCGTCGCGTGGATCAGTAAATCCTGCATAGGTGCCAATATATCTGTCCGTTATTTTGTTCTGACATTCCGGTCCGTCAAAGCCTGTGGGACAATTACAAAAATCTGCTGCACAGGTTCCACCATTTTTACAAACCAGTGAATCACAACTGTTTTTAGGAGCACAAGAGGAAAGGAACAATAGTGCTGAAACAGGTAATATAGAAGTGGTAAACAGAACGATCTTCTTCAGGAATTGCATACTCAATTTATTATTTAGCTATAAAATTATAAAAGACAAGTGATTTTACAAATGTTTTCTTAAAAATAATTTCTTTAAGGTTGTATTTTTCAATTTTTTCAAAAACCTATCCGTAAGATTTGTTCTTAAACCGTATTAAAACGCTCGCCAGCCTTGTGCCACCAGTTTGTGTTTATTTCCTTGCTGTGTTATTAATTGTGTTCCTTCGTCGGGGTTAGTAATATAACCAATGACACTGATTTTTTCACTCATGACGATTTTATCATAATCTGCTTGCGAAATCGTAAAGAGCAATTCATAATCCTCACCACCATTCAATGCACAGGAAGTACCACTTAACCCAAAATCCATGGCAATTTCTTTTGTTTCAGAATGGATAGGCAGCTTTTCGTCATAAATTATACAACCAACATTGCTTTGTCTGCAAATATGCAAAATGTCGGAACTCAATCCATCACTTATATCCATCATTGAGGTAGGTGTAATTTCTTGTTCCTGAAGCCACTCAACCACATCCAGCCGTGGTTCGGGTTTTAAAAATTTTCCAATAACGTGCGCTTTTTCCTGTAAATCCGGTTGCACTTTAGGGTTTTCAAGAAATATTCTTTTTTCCCGCTCCAATAATTGCAAACCAATATAGGAAGCACCCAAATCTCCTGTAGCACAGATAAGGTCACCAACCTGCGCTTTATCTCTGGTTACAAATTTGTCATTTGTCACTTCGCCTATGGCTGTAACGCTGATAACAAAACCCTTTTGCGAACTGCAGGTGTCGCCGCCTATCAGGTCAACATTGTATTTTTCGCAGGCGGCATATACACCTTCATAAAATTCGTCCAGTGCCTCTACAGAAAAGCGGTTTGAAAATGCCAGGCTCATTGTGATGTGGCTTGGTGTAGCCATCATGGCACAAAGGTCTGATAAATTTACAGCGACAGCTTTATATCCTAAATGTTTCAAAGGGGTATACATCAAATCAAAGTGAATTCCTTCGATAAGCATATCAGTAGTAATGACCGTTTGCTTTCCAAAATGGTCTATGACGGCGGCATCATCGCCTACACTCAGCAGGGTAGAGGCTTGCCTGGTTTCATTATTTTGTGTGAGGTGCTGTATCAGCCCAAATTCGCCAAGGCTTTCTATTTCTGTTCGTTCCATTAATATAAGGCAAGAAAAAAATCGTAAATAAATAAACTAACTTTTGGCGAAATTAAAGGTTCTAACTCAGTTTAACATAAAAAAACCACACAGGTAATGTGTGGTTTTATATTAATGTCTATACTTGTTTATTATTTGTAATAATCACTGTATTTAATAATCGGCAAATCAAATGTCCCGTCTGTAACATCTAATCCCGGTGCTTTCATTGAAAACTTACCCTTTACCCTGTCTTCAGTTAAAACAGTAATTTCGATAGTGCCGGTTTCTGCTATTACACTTGAGCTGGACCCAACAGCATTGAAAATAGCACTGTTATCGCTGCCACCCATAAGATCAATATTATAAACGCCAACTTCTTTTTTGGAAGTTGTTAGTATAAAACCATCAGATGCAGTCATGCCGGTCTTAAAACCTACCATGAACCAGGATTCAATACCAGCAATAGAATTAAAATAGGCATTTGCATAAGCTGCTGAGAAATCAGATCCATTGACTTTTGCAGTAAAGGTGCCTGTTGGAATTACTTTCGGTTTGGTATTGACGTCAGCAAACGGATTGTACCCGGTTTGCGCATCACCTGAATTGTAATCACCTTTGCTGCAGGACATCATTGACATGCTTGCCATTACGGCAACACCAAGGGAAAGGAGTATTTTTTTCATAGTATGAATTAAGACTTCGTAAAGATATAAATTTATTTTTCCGATACTAATTTTTTTGAGGTAAATTTTTAAGCTTTTTTAATACCCAATTCTTTCATCTGAACTTCATCAATTGCTGATGGAGCGTCCAGCATTACATCACGGCCGGAATTGTTTTTAGGGAAAGCAATAAAATCACGGATGCTTTCCTGGCCGCCAAGCAAAGCGCAAAGCCTGTCGAAACCTAATGCAATACCACCGTGAGGAGGCGCACCGTATTCAAAGGCACCCAAAAGGAATCCGAATTTTTCCTGCGCTTCTTCCTTGCTCATTCCCAATGCTGCAAACATTTTTTCCTGAAGCTCACGCTGATAGATGCGAATAGAACCGCCACCAATTTCAGTGCCGTTCAGCACTAAATCGTAAGCGTTGGCTTTAATATCGTTATAAGGATGCTTATAATACTCTGCAGCATTAGAGATAGACGGTTCATTATTAATCATTACCGCAATATGCTCCGGTTTTGGCGAGGTGAACGGATGGTGACGCGCTACCCAACGGTTGCCATCTTCATCATATTCAAAAAGCGGGAAGTCAATTACCCAAAGCGGTTTATATTCATCCGGATTTCTAAATCCAAGTTTGTTACCCATTTCAAGGCGCAACTCGCTGATTGCTTTCCGCGTTCTCAACTCATTTCCTGCAAGCAATAGAATCAGATCTCCGGGTTTTGCATCGCAAAAGGAAGCAATATTTTTCAGTTTTTCTTCATTAAAAAATTTGTCTACACTGCTCTTGA
The DNA here is from genome assembly GCA_002482815.1 of Bacteroidetes bacterium UBA7688. GTDB lineage: Bacteria > Bacteroidota > Bacteroidia > Chitinophagales > Chitinophagaceae > Rurimicrobium. The sequence continues at coordinate 4,743 of DLGS01000319.1, read as the reverse complement.
AAGTGCCGTCAGCATTGCATTTGATGAATAATAAACCTGTCATCCCGATTTGAGGTCGTTTCACCCATTCTGTCAGTTCATCTGTTTGCTTTCGGGTATATTCGCTTGCGTTGGGCACACAAATAGCCAATACAGATTCCGCTTCATTCGTTACTTTAAAATCAACACCATTCAGCATTTTGCAATAAATACCGTCAGTATTTGCAGGTATAGATGCTGTGACAAATGGCGTTTTCAGGTTTTGAATTTTCATCTCAAAACGAATATCCGGCTTGTCATTTCCATAATGCCACATCGCATCGTCAAACGTGATACGAGGGAATTTTTCTGAAATGGATTTGCCTTTCAGGTCTTCAAAAACAAACTTGAATAAGCCTTCAAAGTTTTCAAGAATATCTTCCTGCTCCACAAAGGCCATTTCACAATCGATCTGCGTAAATTCCGGCTGTCTGTCAGCACGAAGATCCTCATCCCTGAAGCATTTTACGATTTGATAATAACGATCGTAACCACTGACCATCAATAACTGTTTGAAGGTTTGAGGGCTTTGCGGTAAAGCATAAAACTGACCTTCATTCATGCGGGAAGGAACAACGAAATCGCGTGCGCCCTCGGGAGTTGACTTGATTAAAAATGGTGTTTCAATATCCCAGAACCCTTTGCTGTCCAAATAATTACGCACAGCACGGTTCACTTTGTACCGTAGCTCAATATTACGGCGAAGGGTAGGGCGACGTAAATCTAAAAAGCGGTATTTCATGCGCAATTCGTCTCCACCATCGGTATTTTCTTCAATAGTAAAGGGTGGAGTTGCTGCGCTGTTCAGAATAGTAAACGACGCCACTTTCAATTCAATATCTCCGGTTGGTATTTTTGGATTTTTATTGCTGCGTTCAATAACGGTTCCTTTTATCTGCAGCACAAACTCTCTGCCCAGGGGTGACTGGTCGAACTGAGCATTAAAGCTTTCATCAAAAAATAACTGGGTAATGCCATAACGGTCGCGAAGGTCAACAAATGTGATGCTTCCGAATTTGCGGACAGTTTGAACCCAACCGCTTAAGGTTACTTCTTCATTAATATTATTGGTGCGGAGCTCGCCGCAATGGTGTGTACGAAACATAAAATCTGCTTGGAAAGGGCTGCAAGATAAATGTTTTGGAATTTATGTCCTCAAATTATACTTCCGCACTTGTGTTTGTTGAAAAGTTTATATTAAAATATATTTTATTGCTTGGTTTGGTTTTGAATTTTATTTGGCCGTTTTTTTATTATTGGTTAACTTGTTACCAAAGATTTGATACCATTAATATCAAAGGGGAGTAAATGAATTTTGCAATTGTCGATATAGAAACAACAGGAGGAAATGCTTCCGGAAGTGCCATTACGGAAGTAGCCATTCTGATTCATAACGGGGTGGAAGTGATAGACCGATATGAAACGCTGATTGATCCGCTAAGGCCGATACCCTATTATATACAATCGCTGACAGGAATTGATAATGATATGATTTCTAATGCGCCTACGTTCGAAAATGTGGCACATAAGATTTACGAACTGTTATCAGGTTGCATTTTTGTAGCGCATAATGTCAATTTCGATTATTCTTTTATCAAACATCATCTTGCCCTGGCCGGATACAATTTTACTGCTCAAAAATTATGTACCGTTCGCCTGAGCCGGAAAATAAAACCGGGTTTAAGTTCCTACAGCCTTGGACGCTTATGCGATTCACTGGGTATAGAAATTGAAAACCGTCACCGTGCCGGTGGAGATGCAGAAGCAACCGCAGTTCTTTTTTCAAAATTAATTGCCTGGGATGTGGAAGGCGAAATCGCCTCCATGTTGAAACGCAATTCGAAAGAACAGGCGTTGCCGGCCAATTTGCCCAGGAGAGATTTTGACGTATTGCCGCAATGCCCGGGTGTGTATTATTTTAAAGACAGAGCTGGCAAAGTCATTTATGTTGGTAAGGCCAACAATATTAAAAAAAGGGTTTCTTCTCATTTTACCGGTCATAATCCTAATCCGCAAAGGCAGCATTTTTTACAGGAAATTTATGCCATTGATTTTGAAATTTGCGGAACAGAATTGATGGCTTTATTGCAGGAAGTTTCGGCAATCAAGAAAATATGGCCAAAGTACAACCGGGCTTTAAAACGTTACGAGCCAAAGTTTGGCTTGTTTTTATACGAAGACAGAAATGATTTTTTGCGTTTGGCAATTGGTAAATACAATAAAAGCAATGTGGCAGTGCACGAATTTCAAACGATGACTGAAGGCACGAATATGCTGCATGAATTGTGTCGCGATTTTAATCTCTGTCCTGAACTGTGTGCGATAGGAAACTGTAAAACACATTGCTATGGCGAGACAATGCAGAGCGACAATAAACACAGGAACGAAGTACATGGTGCTGCTTCGGAATATAATCACCTTGTCGAACAAGCGTTAGAAAGCTTAAAACAAAACCTGCCCAGTTTTGCCTTAATGGATAAAGGACGGAATGATACAGAGCGCAGTTATATCTGGGTTGAGAAAGGAAATTTTTACGGAATGGGATATGTTGGCAAAGACACTGATTTGCAGAACATAGATGACATTAAGTCTTCACTTACACGATATACCAGCAACCGCTATTGTATGGAACTGATCAATTCGTATGCGGCAAAATATCCTTATAAAGTAATTCAGTTTGAGAAAATTGCAATTGCTGACTACGCTTAAAACACTTGCCTTACCGCATCCGATAAAACACCGAATATTTTTGAACCTTTTTTCTTTTCCAATGGGTACAATCCTGTAAGAACACCAAACGCAGGCAACACAAAAAGATTTTCAAGCAAATAGAAACAGGGTAGTTTAACACTTTGCCTTCCTGCTCCGTTCAATACAATCCCGGGATGAATATGCCCGCAGATATTTATTTTTCCTGCCGGGATTTTCTTCAGCGGTTCGTGAGAATAAATCAGGCCTTCTTCTTCAATTGTATCAACAACGCCAATACACATTTCGCTAAAAAGATGGGTATCAATAAGATCATGATTTCCCTTTACCAAAATAAACCGGATCTGCTTAAAATCATTAATCAGGTCGCAGAAAGTATGCCAGTCATTATTAAAATCACTGTGGAAAAGATCGCCTAAAAAGTAGACCTGTTTAGGTTTTATCTTGTCGAACAATTCCTGTAATGCCTTGTAGTCTCCATCTTGTGCCGCAGCGGGTATTGCAATGCCTTGTTTTCGAAAATGCAAAGCCTTGCCAAGATGCACATCTGCAATGATGAGCAGCTGTTGCTCCGGTTCGAACATAGCTTTTTCATAAAGCAATTCAAAGCTGATTCCATTCAGTGTAATCGTCATTATCTGTTTCTTATTCTTCCAGTTTTGAAATCATTTTTTTTACACGGTCTTCCAGCTTTTCATTGGTAAATTTTTCCCGGAAACGTTCTGTCAAAATAGGGAAACAAAAGGGACTGAATTGTTTCATTTCTTTAATAATAACATGCTGTACCTGCATCCTTTCTAATGCATCTCGCATCCTCACTTCTTCCATCTGGAAAGTCATTACTTCGTCGTAAGCTTCCTGCAATAATAAGTTGCCTTTCTCCAAATCTGAAAATACAGAAAAGAATAATTGCGATGATGCCTGAACATGTTTTGTCTTGATTTGCTGACCGGGGAAACCACTGAAGACCAATCCCGCAATATGAGCAATGTCGCGGAATTTCCGCTTCGCCATTTCTGTAATATTGATGCTGTGCTGAATATCGCTTCCTAATTCATAAGTGTCGAAGAGCGCATTACCAAGGGCTTCTTCAATTGGAATTTCCTGATCACTCAATAATTCATATCCATAATCATTTAAAGAAATGGAAAAAGTAATAGGCTTAATCTGTGCGATGCGCCAGGAGAACAACATAGCCATTCCTTCATGAACATTTCTGCCTTCGAATGGATAAATAAATACGTGGTACCCCTCACGGCTTTTTATTTTTTCAATCAACAATTCATTGGCATCCGGCAGGTGCGATCGCTTCTTTTGTTCCGCAAATAAACCCTGTAATTTATCTATTTCAACATCATGATCTTTTTCCTGGCTATGGCTGTCTATTTTCATTCTGATTGTTTGCGTAAGCTGCGAGGATAGCGGCATACGTCCACCCTGCCAGGATGGAAAGACACCTTTGTTGGAACTGCTTTTTTTAACGATTGCCTGCATATCTTTTATTCGGACGAGCTCCAGATTTCTGCCCGCAAACCAAAAGGTATCACCGGGCTTTAGGCGGGAAATAAACCATTCTTCGATAGAGCCAATAAATCCACCACCCCAATATTTTACCTGCATCATACTGTCGCTCACAATTGTTCCCATGCCGAGCCGGTGCCGCATTGCAATACCTTTGTTCGTCACTTTATAAATACCATCTTCAATTTCTACTTTGTGGTATTCATCGTAAGCATCAAGACTTTGTCCGCCTTTTGTAATAAAATCCAGGCACCAGTTAAATTCTTCTTTTGTTACCGAAGAGAAACAATGTGTGGTGATGATTTCCCGGTAAGTTTCTTCTGCCCTGAAACCATCGGAAACAGCAAGTGTAACAAGGTATTGTATCAGTACATCGAATGAACGGATATAAGGTATCCGCTGCTCAATTTGATTATGCGCAATAGCATGCCGCAAAGCACTGCCTTCTACAATTTCTAAGGAGTGTGTAGGCAGGAAATATATTTTACTTATGGC
>DLGS01000384.1 GCA_002482815.1 Bacteroidetes bacterium UBA7688 | reverse complement strand
AAACCATCCATTTCTACCAGCATCTGGTTCAAGGTGTTTTCGCGCTCGTCATTGCTCATCATCATGTTCTTTCCGCGGGCACGACCAATAGCATCTATCTCATCGATGAAGACAATACATGGAGATTTTTCGCGTGCTTGTTTGAACAAATCGCGTACACGGCTTGCACCAACGCCCACAAACATTTCCACAAAATCAGAACCTGACATAGAAAAGAAGGGAACCTGAGCTTCACCGGCTACTGCTTTTGCCAACAAGGTTTTACCTGTACCCGGAGGGCCAACAAGCAAAGCTCCTTTTGGAATTTTACCACCAAGCGCGGTATATTTTTTAGGGTTTTTCAGGAAATCGACGATTTCCATAATCTCTACTTTTGCTTCATCCAATCCGGCAACATCGTTGAAGGTGATGTTTACTTTTGTTCCTTTTTCAAACAATTGTGCTTTGGATTTTCCAATATTGAAAATTCCTCCGCCAGCACCGCCGCTTCCCATTCCGCCGCCCATTTTCCGCATGATCATAAAAGACATTGCAATCAGAATCAGAACAGGGAGTAAAATGCCGGAAAGCTCGCGCATATAGCTGCCACGGCTTTCATACAAAACCGGTACGCGTTGTAGCGCAGGATTTGCAGTGTAGGCCGTTTCAAGGTCTTTGTTGAATTGCTCTACCGACCCGATACTGAAAGAATAAATGGCTTCTTTGCTGCTCAGGCTGCCGGATGGCGTCGCTGCCGGTGCAGTTTTCAGTTTAGCTTCTGCAATTTCTTTGTTGACGATAGTGATTTTTTCTACATCACCTTTGTCAAGATGATTTGCTTTGAATTCATAAAAGCTATGTGCTTCTATGTTTCCGCCGCTGAAATTATTGCTGAACATCGTCATACCCACCAGTACCAGCACAATAATGCCGTATATCCAGTAGATATTAAATTTTGGTCCTTTGGGCGGAACGTTTTTTCCGTCAGGTGTTTTGTTGGGTTGATTATTATTCTCTTGCATTTTTGTGGAGGCTTTATGCCAGTCTAAGATTAAAGTCTGAAAAGAGGAAGTTGTTAGCCGATTTCTGCATGAACTGCGTCTGCCCACAATCCTTCTATATCGTAAAATTTGCGCTGTTCGCGATCGAAAACATGGACAACAATGTTCACGTAATCCAGCAGTGTCCAGTGCTGACCATAATGGGTATGGTAGGCCTTTTCTCCGCAGATTTCGTTTACTTCTTTTTCGATATTCGCCGCGATGGCGCTGATTTGTGTATTGGATTGTGCTTCGCAGATAACAAAGTAGTCAGAAACGGCTTCGTCTATCTTGCGCAGGTCAAGGGTAATGATTTTTTCTCCCTTTTTATCTTCTATAGCCTTTATAATAGTTTTAAATAATTTACTATTCGTGTTAAGGCGGGGACTGCGTTTTGCAGTGGCTTTTGAGTCGGTGGTTGTTTTGTCCAGCGTTTCGGTTTTTATACTATTCAAGCGAATGATTATTTTATGAATTTTTATCGAAGATTCGGGAATGCTGTAATTTTATCAATCAAAATTAAAGAAAACTTTGTCATCAAACGTTAAAGATGTGCTACAGGCACCCATCATTAGATTTGACTCTCTAGATAGTACCAACAATCGTGCCGCGCAGATGATAGATGCCGATACGTCGGAGGAAGGGCTGACAATTGTAGCGCTGGAGCAAACTGCCGGTAAAGGCCAAAGGGGAAATGTCTGGAAAGATGAACCGGCTCAATCCTTGCTCATGAGCATCGTTTTACAACCAAAAGTGGCTATTGATGCGCAATTTAGCTTTTCGGCTGCTGTCGCTGTAGCCGTCGCTACCGTTATTCAGGACCTGGAGCCCGAATTGAATGTTTGCATAAAATTTCCGAATGATATTATTATTAATGACAAAAAGGCAGCAGGCATCTTAATTGAAAATTCGTTGAGGGGAAACATTTGGACGCATGCAATTGTCGGGACAGGTATCAATATTCATCAGAGAACCTTTGATGGACTTCCCAATGCTACTTCATTATTTTTGGCAACGAAGAAAGTTTGGGATATGGATGTGATGCTGCATTTGATCCGGCAAAAAATTATTGAATATACCCGGGGAAGAAATCTTGATTATTACCTTAATTGCTACAACGACCTACTCTATAAACGAGGAGAAAGGCAGACTTTTTCCGAAAACGGTTCAACCTTTTCTGCGATTGTGTTGAATGTAAATGCTGCAGGCCAGTTGGTTTTGCAATTGGAGGAGGGAAATATACAGGCCCATGCCCATGGCGAACTGACCTGGGTTTGGTAATGCTTATTCAAAACCATTCCTCCGGTTGGCTTTTTTCTCCGAATTGATGCGTTTTCCCTGCAGTCGCTTTTCAATAACGAATTTGGGTATTTTGGTCACTTTGCGTTTTTTCGGAATAATCAAAGCCTTATTTACCAAGGATAATAATTTTTCTGTTGCAATTGTTTTATTCTCCAGTTGCGAGCGGGTTTCCGAACACTGAACCAGCAAATACCCTTCTTTGCTGATATGTTTCCCAAGTTTCAGATGAATTCGTTCCAGTTGAGCCTCCTCAAATAGTTTTGTTCCGGCAACGTTCCATCGCGCTTCCACCATGGTCTCAACTTTGTTTACGTTCTGACCACCCTTTCCTCCGCTTCTTGCCGTTTTGTATTGTATTTCGGTACTAAAATCAATCATAATACAAAATTAATGCTTAAAAGTGGATGATCAATGTTTAACTAAATACGAAACGCTACTTTATTACATTATCAATTTTTTTATTTTAGTTGAATTGGTTCTTTGTCATCGAACTGCAATTTCCACCTGCGTTTTTATTGACATTGAAATGACAAATAGAAATAAAAATATTTCAAAAACCTTCTGAAACCCTTGCTGGTATTGAGAAATATTTTTTTGAAAATGTGTATAAATTCTCAGTTTTGTATTGTACTTTTGCCTCGTTTTCGTGTAAAGGAATGTTAATTCTAATCTTATTCACAGGTGCCAGATAAAGTTATGCTATTGATTCGAAAAATTACAAAAAGCACATTGTCGCTTCTAGTAATCCTATTGCTCAGTCAGTTTTCAGCAATTGCCGCCCCGGATGGTGCAGCTATTTTTAAATCCAATTGTGCCAGCTGTCACAACCCGCTCAAAGATGCAACGGGTCCTGCCCTGCAGGGTGTGGATAAGCGTGTGCCAAGTAAAGAATGGTTGCATAAATGGGTAAAAAATCCTGCCGGTACAATTGCCAGTGGTGATAAATATGCAAACGATATCTACAACAAATGGGGAAAAACCCAGATGACAGCGTTTCCTAACCTGAGCGACGAAGAAATCGATGCTGTTGTCACTTATGTAAATGGTGTAAAGCCTCCTACTCCAACTGGTGGAAATAAAGAAGGTGCCGCAGCAAAAGAAGACGGAAGCGGATGGTTATATCCACTTATTACGCTTGCTCTTTTAGGTCTTGCTGTTATTCTTTGGAGAGTAAACAAAAGCCTGCGCCGTGTAGTTGCGACTGCTGAAGGTCAGACCGTTAAAAAAGAAATTCCTTTCTATCGTCATAAAGTATTGATTGCCATTGCTGCTATTGTATTATTTATCAGTGCAGGTTTCTTTATTGTAAATGGTGGAATTCAAATGGGTCGTCAGCAAAATTATATGCCTGAGCAACCAATTTTCTATTCTCACAAAGTACATGCCGGTATCAATCAGATTAACTGTCAATATTGCCATGCCGGTGCAGATAAGAGCCGCCAGGCAATGATACCTTCATCAAATGTTTGTATGAACTGTCACAAAGGTATTAATGAATATACCGGTGCTGCAGAGCATCCGTTGGTAACAGCTGAAGGTAAAAAAGTGGACGGAACAGCTGAAATTCAAAAATTATATGAATACGCTGGTTGGGATCCTGTTAAAAAAGAATACAAGCGTGACGCTCAGGGTAATATTTTGGCCAAACCAATTGAGTGGGTAAAAATTCACAATCTGCCAGACCACGTTTATTTCAATCACTCACAGCACGTTACAGTTGGTCAGATCCAATGTCAGCGCTGCCATGGTCCGATTGAAGAAATGGACGAAGTTTATCAGTTCAGCCCATTGTCTATGGGATGGTGTGTAAACTGTCACCGTCAGACAAACGTACAATTTGAAAACAACAACTATTATAGCCTGTACACTAAATATCATGCTGAATTGAAAGCCGGTAAACGCACAGGAGTAACTGTTGAAGATATTGGTGGATTGGAGTGTCAAAAATGTCACTACTAGTTTATTCAGTTTTCAAAAGAATAAAAGATAATTCAAACAAAATATTTGTTCAAAAAGCGAAGAGTAATTCTAACAATCTTATCCGCTAATTTGTAAAAAATAGTATGAGTCAGAAAAAATACTGGAAAGGTCTCGAAGAACTTAATGAAACGCCGGCCCATCAGCAGGTTGTTGCAAATGAGTTTAAAGAAGATTTGCCGTTTGACATAAGTGGTGGCTTGCTTCAGGCCGAAACGCCACGCCGCGATTTCCTGAAATATTTAGGTTTTAGTACTGCAGCTGCTATGGTAGCCGCAAGTTGCGAAATGCCGGTTCGTAAGGTAATTCCTTATGCCATCAAGCCTGAAGATATTCAACCAGGTGTTGCCAATTATTATGCATCTACTTTTGTGGATGGTGGTGATTATTGCGCAGTAGTGGTAAAAACCCGTGAAGGCCGTCCGATTAAATTAGACGGTAACACGAAATCATCGATTACTTATGGTTCAACTTCTGCACGCGTTCAGGCTGCGGTTTTGAATTTATATGATAAAGCCCGCCTTCGCCACCCAATGGCAAACGGTGCAGAATCAACTTTTGCAAATGCTGATAAAATAGTAACAGAAGGTTTGGCAGCAGCAGCAGGCAAAACAATTTACCTGTTGACATCTACCATTCTTAGTCCTACTACAAAAGAAGTTATAGCAAAATTCCTGGCTAAATATCCAAACGCCAAACACGTAACTTACGATTCTATTTCTTACTCAGGTATGTTGCTGGCTAATAGCGAAAGCTATGGCAAACGCTCATTGCCTTCTTATCATTTTGATAAAGCAAAAACAATTGTAAGCCTTGACGCAGATTTCCTGGGTACCTGGTTATCTCCTGTTGAGTTCTCTTACCAATATGGACAAGGTCGCAAGATTAATGCAAAAAATCTGAACATGTCCCGCCACTATCAGGTAGAACCAACGCATACCATTTCGGGTGCTTCTGCTGATTATCGCGCGACGTGTCGTCCTTCAGAATTAGGTGCTGTTGCTTCAGCGCTTTACAGCCTGATAGCGAACGGAACCGCTCCTGCTCTTGGAAAAAATCTGAATGAATTGCTGACCAAAGCAGCAGCCGACCTGAAAAAAGGAAATGGCCTGGTTGTTTGTGGCAGCAATGATAAAAACATACAAGTTGTTGTAAATGCAATCAACAGTGCAATTGGTGCAAATGGCACTACAATTAACTGGGCAGTTGAAAGCAATTACAAACAAGGTATTGATGCCGATATGGTAAACCTTGTAGCGGATATGAACGCTGATAAAGTTGGCGCTTTGTTGATGCACGACGTGAATCCTGCTTACGACTATTGCGAAGCAGATAAATTCCTGACAGGTTTGTCTAAAGTTGCTCTTTCTGTATCGTTTGCAGACAGAATGGACGAGACTGCACAAAAAGCAAAAATCGTTACACCCGATAATAACTGGCTGGAAAGCTGGGGTGATGCTGAGCCAAAAACAGGCTTTTACAGCTTCATGCAGCCTTCTATCGCACCTTTGTTCAAAACACGTGCGTTCCAGGATAGCTTATTGACATGGGCTGGTGATACAACAACCTATCAAACAATGTGGTCTAATTACTGGACTGCTAAACTGGGAGGACAAGCTGCATTTGATGCTGCATTGCAAAACGGTATTTACGAGCCGGCAACAATGAGCATGGGTGGCGGTTCTTTTGCCGGCAACCTTTCTGCTGCAATGACTGCAATACAAGCTTCACCAAAAGGTGCTGAAATGGAATTGGTACTTTACCCTACAGTAGCTATCGGTTATGGTGGTGCATGGAGTAATAATCCCTGGTTGCAGGAAATGCCTGATCCAATTACAAAAGCAACATGGGACAACTACATTTGTATGTCTCCAAAGACTGCAAAAGAGAAATTTGATGCAGAACTGACTTCTATCACAGAAGTTGAGGCTAATAAAAAGCAAGCCAAAATCACATGGAACGGCAAAGAATTATTGTTGCCTATCGTGGTAGTTCCAGGTATGCATAATGATGTTGTAGCTGTAGCATTTGGTTATGGCCGCGACAAAGGTGTGGGACGTGCAGCTGCAAGTGGTACGGATAAAGACGGCAAATTGATAGGTGGTAAAAATGCTTATCCGTTTGTACGCTTCAACACAACAAGTCAAACATTTGATTATTCAAATACAGCGATAAAAATTGCTCCGGATAACTCACGTCACGAAGTAGCTATTACGCAAACGCACCATAGCTATGAAGGTCGTCCGATCATTCACGAGTTTACGCTGGAAGAATTCAGTAAAGACCCAGAAGCTTTGCTCAGAGAGCGTTATGCTGAAATTGGTCATTATACAACAAAACCATGGGAACACCACGATGCACCATCCAAAGGTTATGATGCTGACATGGACGAAAAATTCCGTGATGAAGGAACATTATATCCTGACCATACAGAAAAACCAAGCCATGAAGCCATTCATTGGGGAATGTCTATCGACCTGAATACTTGTACCGGTTGTGCGGCTTGCGTTATCGCCTGCCAGGCAGAAAACAATATTTCTGTTGTAGGAAAAACACACGTGCTGAAAGCACACGAAATGCACTGGTTGCGTATCGACCGTTATTTCAGCGGAAATCCAAACGACCCGGATAGTGTTCAGACAGTATTCCAGCCAATGATGTGTCAGCATTGCGACAATGCTCCTTGTGAGAACGTTTGTCCTGTAAATGCAACCAGCCACAGCAGCGAAGGTTTGAATCAAATGACTTATAACCGTTGTATCGGTACCAAATATTGCGCAAACAACTGTCCTTACAAAGTACGTCACTTCAACTGGATGGACTGGAATGGTGCAGATTGCTTTGACGATAACCTTTACGAAGATGGTCGTCGCGATGACATGAACGATGATTTGACCCGTATGGTGTTGAATCCAGATGTTACAGTTCGTAGCCGTGGTGTAATGGAAAAATGTTCTTTCTGCGTTCAGCGTTTACAGGAAGGCAAACTGGAAGCTAAAAAATCCGGCGAACCATTGAAAGACGGCGTTGTGAAAACAGCTTGTCAGCAAGCTTGTGCTTCCGGCTGTATCAAATTTGGTAATGCAAACGATCCGGAAAGTGAAATTTACAAAATCCGTCACAGCGAAGACAAAGAGCGTATGTTCTACGTGTTGGAGCAATTACACGTATTGCCAAACGTAAACTATCTTTCTAAAATCAGAAACGCAGACAAAATTACTGCAGGCAGCAAAGATGATCTGATGGTGAACAAAAGCAAACTGATCGGATAATTTTCCGGTGAAAGAATTGAATTAAGAATTTATAGCACACATTTATAAGCGGTTTTTGAAAGTAAAATTAAGTACCGCCATTAAAAAATAATAAAGCAATTATGCACTTAAAGTACGAATCCATAGTTCGCGAGCCGTTGGTAGATGGGAATAAAACCTATCGCCAAGTAACCGAGGATATTATTAGTCCGATTGAAAAGAAACCGGGCAAAATGTGGTATATCGGATTTTTCATCTCTCTGATACTCCTGGGCTTTGGTGCCTTCTCTGTATTTTGGGAAGTTTATTTCGGTATTGGTGTGTGGGGTATCAACCGTACTGTTGGTTGGGGTTGGGATATTACCAACTTCGTATGGTGGGTTGGTATTGGTCACGCCGGAACACTGATTTCCGCAATCCTTCTGATTTTCCGTCAGGGATGGCGTACCGGTGTAAACCGTGCGGCGGAAGCAATGACAATTTTTGCGGTAATGTGCGCAGGTCAGTTCCCGATTTTTCATATGGGTCGTGTTTGGGATGCGATGTACGTATTGCCTTATCCAAATACACGTGGTCCGTTATGGCCAAACTTTAACTCTGCACTGCTTTGGGACGTATTTGCGATCTCTACTTACTTTACTGTTTCTCTTTTGTTCTGGTATTCGGGTCTTGTTCCTGACTTTGCAACAATCCGCGACCGTGCAAAAACTAAATTCCGCAAACGTGCTTATGGTTTGGCTTCTTTCGGCTGGACCGGTACTGCAAAAAACTGGCAGCGTTTTGAGTCTCTGTCATTAGTATTGGCAGGTCTTTCTACCCCACTTGTACTTTCAGTACATACGATTGTATCTTTTGACTTTGCTACATCGGTAATTCCCGGATGGCATACCACGATTTTCCCTCCTTACTTCGTTGCGGGTGCGATTTTCTCCGGTTTTGCAATGGTACAAACCCTGTTGATTCTGGTTCGTAAAATTCTTGGTCTTGAGGAGTATATCACTTTAGGTCACATTGAAGCAATGAATAAAGTAATTGTTTTGACTGGTTCTATTGTGGGTGTTGCTTATTTGACAGAGTTATTTATGGCCTGGTACAGTCAGGTTGTCTACGAGCAGGATGCGTTTAACTGGCGTATTATTGGTCCATATTGGTGGAGCTATTGGGCGATGATGACTTGTAACGTGGTTTCTCCACAATTGTTCTGGTTCAAAAAACTACGTCGTAATATTCCATTTACGTTCATTATGTCTATCGTGGTGAATATTGGTATGTGGTTTGAACGTTTTGTAATTATCGTTACTTCCTTGTACAGAGATTACCTTCCTGGTAGCTGGACTTATTATAGCCCGACATGGCCAGAGGTTGGTTTCTATATCGGAACATTTGGATTATTCTTTACCTGCTTCTTCCTGTTTGCAAAATACTTCCCTGTTGTGGCTGTGGCTGAGATTAAGTTTGTATTGAAAACTTCAGGTGACAATTATAAGAAAGAGATGGCTAAGGAAGATGAGAAAACCATAGAGGAATTCGTTCACGAGAACAGTCATCACTAGAAGTAACATTAAAGAATATTTAGAAAATAACAGTCGGGATCGACTCTTCATTTTTCATTTTTGAATTAATAATAAAATGGCTATAAAGAAATTTGCGGTTGCTTGCTACGATACAGAGGATACTTTATTCCCTGCTGTAGAAAAAGTTCGCCACAGCGGTTATAAATTACACGATGTTTATACCCCATTCCCTGTTCATGGATTGGATGTAGCAATGGGCTTGAAAGAAACGGATTTGCATGTGGCAGGTTTTATCTTCGGATTGACCGGCACCAGTACTGCGGTAGGATTTATGTCCTGGATTTTTACATCAGACTGGCCAATTAATTTTGGTGGTAAACCAAACTGGTCATTACCTGCATTTATGCCAATCGTATTTGAGCTTACGGTATTGTTTGCCGCAGTTGGTATGGTTTTGACTTATTGCTATCTGAATCAAATTATGCCCGGTGTAAAAAAGCACATCTTTCACCCTCGCCAGACAGACGATTATTTTGTTGTCGTATTGGAGTTGAATGAGCATAGTTCAGAAGCAGAGGTTTTAGCATTTATGAATGAAACCGGCGCTGTGGAAACAAATGTTCAGATAGCAGAAGAAGGATGGTGGTATGGCCGTTGGGACGAAAAAGAAGCGTACGAATTAGCATAATTTTTTTTGAGAATTATATTTTCAAAATCACAAACTGACAAAAAGATTTTTTAAACAATATTATGAATAAGACCCGAAGCATAGTAGTAGCAAGCCTTTTGGCAGGTGTGGGTTTGATGTCTTGCAATAGCGGCAATATGCGTCGTAATCCAGGGAAAATTTACACTCCGGATATGACTTATTCCCGCGCGTATGACGCCTATACAAAAAATCCGAATTTTGCTGATGGACAAACGAGCAGAGTGCCGATTACCGGCGCTATCGCAGTTGGACACGACCTTCCAGATCATTTGATGGAAGGTGATACTACGGCATACAAATCTTTTAATACAAGTTACAGATTTAATGAAGCTGAGCTGAAAGAAGGTGGCCGTCTGTACATGATTTATTGCGGTATTTGTCATGGTGGCGAACTGGATGGTAATGGCCCCTTGTACAATGGTGGAAACGGCAAGTTCCCTGCTGCTCCTGCTAACTTTAAAGATGGCAAATATCTGGCTATGAGCAACGGAACAATGTATGCTGCTGTCAAGTATGGTAAAAATCTGATGGGTTCTTATGCAAGCCAATTGAATGTAAAACAGCGCTGGCAGGTAATTGCCTATATCAGAAAAATTCAATCTGAAAATGGTGGATCGCCATTTACTATGGTTGGCAACACAATGATTGTAAAGGATTCCAGTGGTGCTAAAGTTACTTTGACTGCAGACACTATCATTATGGCAAACCACTAATTGAAAGAAACAAGAATAGCTTTTTTAAGATTTTATAAATAATAACAAATGAACGAACGTTTTGAAGTACCAGCCCGTTTACGCAATACCAGTCTGGTATT
>DLGS01000266.1 GCA_002482815.1 Bacteroidetes bacterium UBA7688 | reverse complement strand
GTCCCCTTGTTTGACGACGTCTCCTTCTTTTACATACCACTTTACAATCCGGCCGGCAATGATGGTATTCATTTGCTGCGGACGATGCTCCTGACGCAAAGTGGTGACAGCACCTCTGGCCCTTATGTTTTGTGTCCAGGGCAGAAACAGAAAGACAATCAAACTTCCCAGCACACCATAAAACCATTTGCGGATATTGCTTTTATGATTGCCGAAATAGATCTTTTCGAAAGAAACAATTTTTGTGTTCTGACCTGCTTCTTTTTGAATCCGGTTTTTAATATCCTGCATGTTTATTCTCTTTAATGTTTAGAATAGTGCCTTTATCCAAAGCGATAATTTTATCACATTTTGAAGCAAAGAATAAATCATTGTTTACCACTACCACTGTCGTGTCGGGCAATTTGTTCAGTATGTATTCCTGTATAGAATCGATGTACTCTTCTTCCATATTCTGCCATGGGTTTTCTAACAACAATAAACTGGAGCGCCCAACCAGCGCACGCATCAGCAATACTTTGCGGGCTATAATACCAGACAAATGCTCGCCTGCAGAGGTCAGTTTGACATCGATGCCTTCTTTCTGCTGGAGGATATAATCCTGCAGACCTACTATTTGGGCAATCTCCATAATTCTTTCTGTCGTTATTCTTTCATCACCAATACAGATATTTTCGCGAAGGCTTCCCGAAAATATTTCCTGTCCGGTCAGTTGAACACCGATAGCCTGCCTTAGGGAGCCGTTTTCGTAGCGGTCTATCGGTAGATTGTTGATAAAATAGGTGCCTGAAAAATTCTTGTAAACACCACTTAATAGTTTCAGCAAAGAAGACTTTCCCGAAGAATTCGGGCCAAATACGGACACCTTCTCTCCCGGTTGAATGTGGAGATTTAAGTCGTGCAAAACCCATTTGTCAGTCTGATAACCGAAATGCACATTATTCAGTTTCAATTCCAGACCTTTATTATAGCATTTCAATACATCGGCACCTTCACTCTCTTCCGGTTTATCTAACACTTTTGACAGTTTTTCTACAGAAGTCAGCACATCATACACACTTTCCAGACTGATAATAATCTTCTCCACGGAATCAATAATCATCACTATCACAATTTCTGCAGCTACGAATTGCCCAAGGTTCAGTTCTTGTTGGATCACCAGGATAGCGCCCAAACTGAGCATGGCCGCTGTGATGAGCACTTTAAATGCAATCAGTGTCCAATATTGAAATTTCAAGACTTTGAAATGTTCGGTTCTCGCATCCAGGTAACCACTAACAAACTCATCCGTTTTTTTGATGTGCAAAGAGGCTGCGCTGGAGAATTTGAAGGCGGTAACGGCGCGTGCCAGATCCTGAAGGTATCCGGCAGTCTTGTATTTGTAGTCACTTTCCTCGATGCTGGATTGTAAACCCCGGTTGCCGGTAACCCTTAACAGTAAATATAAAACAGTGACCAATGCCAAACCAAAAACGATGAAAGTAGCACTGTAAAAGGAAAGCAGCATTAAGCCAAAAATAATCTGGATAGTAGCCGCAGGCATATCCAGCAGTAATTTTGAGATGCCTTTTTGCAGATTCTGCACATCAAAAAAACGATTGACAAATTCAGGCAGGTAATAATCATCCACTTTGCTCAGGTTTAAGCGTGGTATTCTGCTGGCATATTGAAAGGAGTAACGGACAAAGATTTGTTGCTGTATGGTTTCTATCAGGCGCATTTGATTGACCCGCAAAAAACCAACTAAGAAAACACCTAATACCACTGCGATAATCAGTAAAACAATGGAGGTGGAAATGCCTCCTCCCATTACAAAAGCAATAATAGCCTGTATACCCAGCGGTAATGATAATTGGATCAATCCGCCAAATATGGCATAAAAATATACGGAGGAAATTTCAGCTTTTTCAAATTTCAGAATGTAAAGAAGCTTACTTAGTGTATTTGTTTTAGTCTGTTCTGCCATCTGCCATTTTTTTGCTCGGGCAAAAATATAGGAATACGCGCCCAAACCATTTTTTTTAGAAATATTTAATTCTTCTTTTAATTTTTGGGGTGGCAAACAATCCTTCCAGGTGTTCCTGCCGCAAAATTTGGTTTAAAAATGAAATGACGTAAATCATTTAATAATTTGGCTGTATTTTTTTGAATTCGTTGACAAATTGCATAACATATCCTTACATTTGAATCGCGAGAAACGAATGCGTTTCTATAGTAACTGAGATAAAATCTTTCAGCAAACAATCCCCCAATGAAGATATATTCCTGCCTCAGCATTCTCTTCTTTATAATTTTACTGAGTTGCACAGGCAATAAAAAAGTGGCGTCCACTACTCCCAAAACGGTTGTGACCAGAGTGGACAATTTAAGTTTGTTTGACAAAACCAGGAATCGTTCTGTTCCGGTGGCTTTATATGTACCCAAATCAACAAAGCCGAATAGCAAACAGAAACTGGTCATTTTTAGCCATGGCTACTATGCCAACAAAGCCGGCGGGAATAAAGAATGCGCTTATCTCACAAGCTATTTAGCGTCCCGGGGATATTTTGTCGCCAGCATCCAGCACGAATTGCCAACAGATGATTTGATTCCGCGGGATGGAATCATACAGATAGTGCGGCGTCCGTTCTGGGAGCGTGGTGTGCAAAACATTCTCTTTGTACTCAATGAATTAAAAAAGACTTACCCGGACTTGGATTATGAACACCTGATTTTGATTGGCCATTCCAATGGCGGCGATATGTCTATGCTGTTCGGGCAACAATACCCTGCCCTGGTGGACAAAATTATTTCGCTGGACAACCGCAGGGTTGCTTTCCCCAGAACTAAACAACCCAAAATCTATTCCCTCCGCTCCAGCGACCAGCCCGCTGATGAAGGTGTGTTGCCGACTGACGCAGAGCAAAAGTTATACAGCATGCAAATCATACCACTCAAAAATACTGCACATAATAATATGGACAATAGCGGGAATGAGGAGCAAAAGAAAGAAATCAATCAATATGTGCTGGGCTTCTTAAGGGGACAATAGCAAGTTAGTGAACAAATAACTGCCTTGACAATCAAGTTAAGAAGTTTTAAAGCATCTTTGTCTGATGAAAGCATTACGTTTCCTTAGCCTATTGTTTTTTGTCCTTCAGGTGTATTTTGTTATTTGGGGCAATCAGGTATTTGATATGTATACCAACCCTACAGGACTATTTTTATCTGCTGCCGGTCTTACCATTTGTTTTTTTATCAGCATTCGCAGCACCGACTATTCTTCTTTTAGTACAAATAAAGTCAATCAAACTTTCAGGTATGGTGCAATCGTTTTTGTTTTAGTTTGCTTTGCCTGTTGTTTGCCGGATATCCGCAGCCTTTTTTCCAGATATCTTATTCCTGATGTGATTCAACATTCAGATGTGCTGCCTTTGATTATCAAACAATACGAATATTTTATCCATGGCAAAATGCCCTATCAGTTTATTGCATTGTCTACGCATACAGCCTACCCTGCCTATATGCCTTTGCACTGGTTGCCGGTTGGCATTTCGTATGGTTTTGGCAAAGATCCGCGCTGGGGTGGAATGTTGTTGTTGTTGTTATCGAGTCTTGTGTTTGCCTTTCTTTCCGTTAGAAAGCAGAAGAATCTCCTGACGAATATGTTGCTGATACTCCTGCCGGCAGCCGCTTTGTACATCTTTGTCGTTTACGCTGATTCAGATATAGCCATTACCTACGAGACCGTTATTGCAGCTTATTATTTTTTTTTGGCCATTGCTTTAATGCAGAAAAATATAACGCTGGTAGTTGTCGGCATTGTTCTTTGTCTTTTATCGCGCTACACACTTATATTTTGGTTGCCCTTGTTTTTTCTGTTATTTCTGTTCAACAATGGCATGCGCAAAACCGCTATTTACACCGGAATCATCATCGCTATGGTTTGCATCCTGTTTGTCTTTCCATTTTTACTCAGAGATCCTTCACTGATATCCGACAGCCTTGCTTATCATAATTTTGCTGCCATTGGCGACTGGAGCAACCATAAATATACCTTTATGTGGGGTGTTTATTTTGGTCCTCAAATTGACTTTTTAGTGGATGGCACGCCCGAGCACAAAGTTTTTGTAGCAAGGATAATTCAGGCATGCACCATGTTATTGTTGCTGTTTACAGGCTTATTTTACTACGCTCGGAATAAACACAAGGTCAATTTCTATGAAGTGTCGCTGGGAATGCTCTATGCGGTTGTTGTTGGTTTTTATATGTTTGGTCCATTTGCATTCAGGTACTATCTGATGGCACCCATTTATATTTCAATCGTATTGCTGGCCAGGATTTTATTGTCGGAGAACAGGGTGAGTAAATAAATAATTCTAACTCCCCTCTTTCCGCTTCACCAGCAGTATCCATTCCCCCTCTTTAACTAAATAGCCATACTCATAACAAAAGCAATAAGTGCCCTTTTGGGTAACGAGCTGGTTGGTGAAATAGTTGAAATCGTAACCTTTTTCAAGCAGTTTTTGGCGCAGCACACTAATGGTTCTTTCGTTTGTGGGGAGCAAATCCTCTAAGATACGCCTGTTTTTGCGCAAAACATTGTTGACATTCCGCACAAAATTATTCTTGTCGCTGTTCTGGATATTATTGTAGGCATTTCTGCAATTGTCGTCGCAGAACTTCTTGTCCAGCCTGCCTTTCAGGGTTTTGCCACAACTCAGGCAAAGTCTTTCATTTTGCTCCATAAGCCTAAAGGTACACATTTATTATCCGTTTACAAACGCTTATAAACACTTACATCCGTAGTTAAATGCTTAAATACCGAGTATCGTTTCCTTGTCATCCAATCTTTGCATCGGCAATATCGCCAGACACAAAACAATTTTTTACTCACAATTTAAATTTCAAGATGATGAACGCAAGTATGATGAAAAACAGGGTACAATTATTGGGACACCTGGGACAAGCTCCGGAAATCAAAAACCTGGAGAAAGGAAACAAACTGGCAAAAATGAGTATTGCCACCAGTGAAAGATATAAAAATGCCCAGGGCGAGATGGTTTCCGAAACGCAATGGCATAATGTAATCTGCTGGGGCAAAACGGCCGAAACTGCTGAGAAATTCCTGAGCAAAGGCAGTGAAGTAATGGTGGAAGGCAAACTGATACACCGCGATTACCTGGATAAAGAAGGCGTAAAAAAATACATTACTGAAGTAGAGGTATACAACATCCTGTTGCTGGACAAGAAAAATGATTCGGCAAATGGTTAATTGAGTGAATTAAGTTAAAGGGCTAATGGTTCAAAATTTGAACCATTAGCCCCTTTTTTTTGGATTTTGACTCCTTATTTCACTTAATTAACTTCTTTAACTTCATTAACCCTTTTTACTAAGTACTTTTGCAGCAATGCAACACAAAAATTTTTCACTCGATACCATTCTGAATAATCTGAATATCGAGGCGCTGAACCCAATGCAAACCGAAAGCATTGAAGCACACGAACAACACAAAAACATTGTTTTATTATCTGATACCGGTTCCGGTAAAACACTGGCCTTCCTGTTACCCATTATAGAACAACTGGATCCGGAGAACAAAAAGACGCAGGCGCTGATTATTGTGCCTTCCCGCGAACTGGCGATGCAAATCGAAAAAGTTTTCAAAAGCCTGGGAACAGGCTTTAAGATTACCTGCTGCTACGGCGGGCATTTGCGCGAAACGGAAGAAAACAACCTGATTCAGCCTCCGGCAGTCATCGTAGGAACCCCAGGTCGTCTGGCCGATCATATCCGCAGAGAGAATATTACGACTAATACCATCACCTTCCTGGTGCTGGATGAGTTTGACAAATCGCTGGAACTTGGTTTTACCGATGAAGTTTCTTTTATCGTAAAATCTTTGCCCAACCTGGACAGAAGAACGCTCACATCCGCTACCGAAGCGGTGGAGGTACCAGCGTTTTTAGGTTTGCACTCCCCGCACAAAATCAACAACCTGTCGGAAGAAGGACAGATAGTGGACGGATTGGCCATCAAGGTTTTGCACTCCGAAGACACCGACAAGATAGACGCCCTGTTTAACCTGTTGTGCTATTTTGGCGCACGTTCCACTATTGTTTTCTGCAACCACCGCGAATCGGTGGAGCGCTGCAGCAAACTGCTGACGGATAAAGGAATTTACAATGAGTTTTACCACGGAGCAATGGAACAGCAGGAGCGCGATTCGGCTTTGTGCAAATTCCGCAACGGCAGCACGGATGTGTTGATTACAACCGACCTTGCCGCCCGAGGACTGGACATTCCAAACATCCGCTACATTATTCATTATCATTTGCCGCACACCGAAGACATCTTCACCC
>DLGS01000134.1 GCA_002482815.1 Bacteroidetes bacterium UBA7688 | reverse complement strand
GTCAAATTGAAGGTGATACCGTCCGAGTTGGCCACCTCACGGTTAATCGTTGGTTCGCTGAAAGTAACGCCATCAGTATGACCATTCCATAGTCGTTCAGTTTTGCCCAAACCTCCGGCGATTAAAGTCTGGCGCACCAATGCAAATGCAGACTTGAAATCGCTGACCAACAGTGCCCGGCTGCTGCTTTTATCACTTTCTGCAATACCCAGTCTTTGTTTTAGTAAGCCTTGCCTTAAAGTTTGAATAGAAGCCGCTGCTCCGTTTTTGGTTTTAAGATCTGTGAATACAATATCGCTGCTTCCGTCGAAGCATAATCCCCGGCGGCGGAAAGAACTACTGCCAATCAGCGCCCATTGGTCATCAATAATAATAGAGCTTTGTTCAATGTTTGAAGGCCTTCCCGGAAAACCAACCGGATGGAATACAACAAGCTGTTCTGCAGGTAATCCCTGAATAAGATCCCACCTTTCCTTGATTTCACTTCTGATCCATTGGTCGTATTGCTTTTGATAATCTGGTTGTCTCGGTACGCAAAGAATAACACGTAAGCCCGGCTTAGCTTGCATTTGGGTGTTTAATTCTGCTATCAGATCAACGCTAAAGTCTTCACTTGTGCTTCCTGCTGTAAAGCTGAAACCCGGCGTCTCAATATAAATAGAGGTTCTTGCTTGCTTTATTGCCTGCAGTAAGGACCATTGGGTATCTCTTCTGCCAAAACATGCAGCACTGATTTCTCTTTTCAATTCGTTGAATAATCGTTCCTTCGAATTTTCAGCTAAAGCATTATTGTCTTTTAATTCATTTAACCTGTTCTTTACTTCTGTTTTCAATCTGTCGGCCGCATCGCTCAACGGGGATGGTAAGGTGCCGGTGCTGATACCATCAATCCACCCATTTATTTGCGTAACCAATGCATCAAAGTCTTCAGGGATTTCATTTATATGATCCTGTACAAGGGTTTTGAGTAAAGCCATTTCCGGCGATTCGCAGAAAGGGGATATATTTTGCAGAACAGCTCCTGCAAAGGTTCTAGTAATCTCGTCAAACGCCACACTTTCATCAGGGGCAGCATTCTCTGCAGGTTCGTTCCACAAATCTTCTTTCAGTGCATCTATACGCCCGTAGAATGAAGTGGTTCGTCTGAAAGCCATACGGGCCATGTCATTGGCGAGTCGGCCATTTTGGGTGAAGACACCAATATTGGCAGTTTCATTGCCACCAGGTGAGCCCGGGCATCCCAAATCCTGTTCTGCATTATGCAGGTTGCCATTTATTTGTCCGCCGCTTAATACCGCTTTCCAGTCGGGTCCTTTTTTTGCTGCAGCAATCAAATCCCTGCGTACCATGGTAGGTAGTCTTGGTGCATCACGTACCGGTCCTTCCCCCAGCAATTCAATAGCTGAATTAAGTGTGGCATTTAAAGTAGAAACGTCAAACGGAATTGGTGCTCCATTATTCAAGCCCAGAATGCCTGCCGAAGAGATTCCTTTTTTAGAAACTCCCTCTATAATGTTTGACGTGGGTGCCGGTAGCGGATCGACAGGACTTTCAACCGGTATTGTGATTGCACCAAATAATCGTTTGTTTCGATTGTTCAACACAATCATAACATCAATCGTCAATTGAGGATTGACCGGCACTGTTATTGTGCCGTCAGTTCGTTTTAGTCCTAAAGGATCTTTGAGCAATAAGGTAAGTGTTCCATCCAGGATTGCGCCAGACGAGGATTCCGGTGTTTCGTGCGCTTTACTCACCCCTCCTGCGCCATTGCCTCTTTTGACAACAGCATCGCTTAAAAATACCCGGTTGAATACCCGTACAGCAGCACCGAATGGGATACCCATCAGTTTCAGTATAATGTTTGTGGGCTGAGAGCCATCACCGGTAGAAACGAAGTGGGCATTGCTTGCTTTTTTAATTTGTTCTTTCAAGCCTGGCGGGAAGGTATTATGCTCTTCGTCAATCGTTCCCAAAACGGCCGGAAATGCAGGCCAGATGATGCTGGTATCTGAATCCGGTAAGGGTAAGGTGGTGTCGATAGCGGTTGTTACGCATAAAGCTTCATCAGGCGTATCACTGAAAATTGTCGTCAGCTTTCCCATTATAGCATTGCCATGCTGCAATAATTGTAATTGTTCGTTCAGCCTCAAGCTGGGTTTTGGTTCAAGTTTTGTTCCATTGAAACTTTCTGCCGGTTCTCCTTTCAGATAAGTATCCAGAGAAATTATCCGTACAGTAAAAAAGTCATGAGTCAATGCATTGGTGCCGAGCGATGCGGGTAGTTTTATTAAATTAACGGTATTGCTTAATATTCCGTAGGATACATTTCCAAGTACTAATTGACGTGCCTGCATGGGTGGAAATTCGCCATCTTCTGCAGTCGCATCTTTCCTTTTCAGTTCTGCCTTCAGGCTGGTATCTGTACCGGAGTAAGGACTAAGTGTAAACAATCCATTTTCATTGTCAACGACCTCAAACCCTTCAATGCTTGTTCCGTTATGAATGCTGCCGTCAGCATTGATCAGCCTGACGGTGTTGGTTGTTGCTGTGCCAATTAAAGCATCCAGGTGATTTTCTGCTGAGGTATTAATATTTAAAGCCGGATACAGCGCCAGCAGGCTTTTGATTAAGCTTAAAACATATAATGGATGCAGGATATAACCCTGCTCATCAAAAAAGGATAATGTGCCACTTGCGCCGATACTATCACCTGCATTAATCAACCCTTCCGTTATCCCTGTGGCACCTGAAACAAAAATAAATGCCGGCACCTGACGTATAGGGATTCCCTCATTCCGGAGCGGATTGTGATCACCTGATTCTTCAAATTTAAGGGCAATCAATCGCTTCATCCTTAAGATTTGCTGCGGAAAAAGCCGCAACAAAGCACCGGCTTCATTCATCATTTCACCGTTAGCTTTTTGCAGATTGAAATTTATTTTCTTGTCCGTGGTGTTTGTTTCATTCAGGATGCCGCTAAATGGCGCAAGCCAATTGTCTCCGGAATCCAACGTTAAGGTTGTGAGCTGGAAACTGACAGAAGAGCTCGTATTGTCTACCAGTTTCTGTGTTGTCGCAGGCATCGTAAAACCCAGGCCCTGGATGCCAAACTCCTTTAAGTTTTGTTTAGTAAGATCTTTAATTAAGGACATAAGATTCAGTTTAACTGGCTGGTGAATTTATTTACTTAAGCTTCTATTCGTATTTCGGATGCTCTGTTTAACGGGTCGATTATGCGAATGATTACGTCTCCTGATGCAAGCGCAATACACACACTAAAGCTTGTAATTCCGGTTCCCAAATTGGGGGCCTGATGTTGCATTTTGGGTAGCTGAGCAAGGTCTGCTGCAGTGGTAGGCGCCACAAGTGCAGCAGTAGTTCTTACTGTTTCGTTCGCAATAAATGACTTTAATAAAGTACGCTTGTCATCACCATCTATTGAGTAAACTTCAATAAAAGTTTTGCCCAGGTCTACCTTGTCAAAAGGAGCATTGGTCGTCATTGTGACAGTTTTGCTTTGAGCATTGCCTGAGTTGGATACATTTACTAAAGTTGGTGGGGTGTCGGGTGGGAAATACGCAATTTCAGTCGTGCTACCTTCGCTTTCGCCGCTTATTCTGCCACGCTGAGCATCTGCTTTTCCTACCGCAACAGCCTGATATATCAGAGGCCGCCAGCTGCGGGTGAGTGTCGACTCTGTGATTTTTTTCCCGGAGTAAAATGTGCCGTCCAGCATATTTATTGTCGTATCCATCCATTCCGGAGCATCGTGCTCTAACACCGGAGCACCTTTCATTCCGGGATCATTCCCCAGCACACGCTTTCTTGTGCGATACAATTGATAACCTGCCGGTTCCTCTCCGGTTGTATGCACTACTTTTACTTCAATACCTTCTTCTGTGGTATTGTCTTCATTTCTATTTTTATACGGACGTACCTGCAACATCGGGGCTGCGGGTGTCACCACCTTCGGAACGGCAAAGAAGGTGACGCCGCTTTTAGCACTTTCAATATTAGCGCTGTTAACACTGCTTATTCTGTACAGATAAAGTCCGTCTGAACTGCCAGGTAAGGCCAGTTCATAATGCGTTGTTGCAACCGGCTCTTTCGACAATCGGCTGAAGGAACGTTGGCACAGGTTTTTGTAAGTCTCATTTAATAATAAATCCCTTAGCTGAGTGGCACGTTCTACTATCTAGGCGGATAAAGGTTTAAGCCAATTGTCAGGATTTGAAGAATCGGTTTTCAGCCGATCTTCCAAAGCAACGCGTATAGCCGTTTCACTGGCTTCCCAGAGCGTGTAAGTTAGGGCTCCTGTGGCCGCCGGCCAGCTCAGCCTTCCCCGTGCAATTTTTGCTGCATCCGGTACCGCTGTGTAATTTACCGTTGCCGGGATATTGACTACTGCAGGTGGCCTTGGGTCGGCAAGTTTGGTGGTATAACCGCCTTCGCGAACGACTGTTCCGTCCGG
>DLGS01000259.1 GCA_002482815.1 Bacteroidetes bacterium UBA7688 | reverse complement strand
GCCATAGCCCAATCCAATTTATCAGTTTCGAAAAACATTGTCTTTCCTGTTTTCGTTGATGCTGGCTTTTATGATGCCGATGCTGGTTATCCATCAGGCTCATGTTTACTCCATGTTTCAGCACCACGAAGCCGAACTGAAAGACCCTAATTCGGCTGTTAGCATTTTGGTGAAAAATATAATGGATACTTATGGCAGCGAGTTTAGAACGTTTAAACACGGTATGCTACACGGTTTTATGAGTGCCTTATTTTTAGCTTTACCTGTTTTGGCAACGAACGCGATGTTTGAG
Source organism: Bacteroidetes bacterium UBA7688 (assembly GCA_002482815.1). GTDB lineage: Bacteria > Bacteroidota > Bacteroidia > Chitinophagales > Chitinophagaceae > Rurimicrobium. Next base: position 2,662 of record DLGS01000259.1, on the reverse strand, counting down.
CGCAAAAGCTGGAAATATATCTGGATAAACTGGGGCTATTGGGCTTTAAGCTTTATGATAATGGGTGGTATAGTTTCTGCCTGGCAATAATTATTCTTTATCAGAATAAAAAGGCTGAAACAATTTATTTCAGCCTTTTTACTTTTTAATCTAGAGGTATTTTCTTCCTTTCTATTAAATATCTTATCAATAAATACCCTCCAAATCCACCTGCCAGAAACAAGGATGTGTAGAGAAATTCATGTTGAGTGCTGTTTTCTAAAATAAATTTATTGATAGCTTCCCGATTGTTGGTTTGTGCCAGCTGGATAAGCGCAGGGCTTTTGGAAGCCATGATAATGGTCAGTAGAAAAGCGGCTACAAAAATGCCCGTAAAGAAAGCAATTATGGTGAAAATAATCCAGGCTGCAGGTTTCAAATTTCTGATTTGTGCGCGGCGGGCATTGTTTGCGCACAATAGTGCTAAAAGCAAAATAAGAGGAATCAACATTAAAAGTCTTTTGGTTGTGTTTTATATAAGTAAAACAATGGGTAAAGGTAGCATGTAAAAGAAAATTTCACCCGGTTTTTTCTTATAACATATACCTGTATCGCAATAAAAAATAAGCACTTCAAAGGAATGAAGTGCTTATTTGTAGATAATTATTTCGGTTGAAACTAGCTTCCGGTACGGTGTTTCAGGTCGTTTACCTGGGTGGTCCACAAACGCTCTGCGTCTTTCAGTTCATTTTTTTCGGCAAAATCTGTAATCTTCAAAATGGTTTCATTGGTTACCGGACTTTGTTCAATCCTGAATTCAAAAAATTCATTTTCTTTATAATAATCCCAACGGAAACGAACGTATTCATTTTCGAATTCTTCCAGCAATTCTGCCTGATCTATAGCACCATTCCAGGTAAAGCTAAATTGGTTTTCCCTTTGATTTACTTCGTCTGCAAACCATTCTTGAAGGCCTACCGGTGTAGAGATAAATTCAAATAATATCTGGGGTGAGCACCTTACCGGAAACTCAAGTGTGTACATAATCTTCGTTTGTTTCATAATCTCGTGCTGGAAAAAGTTTTATGCTCAGCGGTAGTGCAATAATATAAAAATGCCGCAATAATCAAAATTATTTCTGCTAAAAAAATCTTAACCAAAGTGAAAGTGCCTTGTAATGCCCTGTGGTAGGGTGTTAATACTTCCTTAATTATTTTTGGTTTTTTGATTCAACCCACTTAGATTTGCTATACCCTAGCAATTAAACGATGAAGACATTTCTAAATTAGCATCATCCATTAATAAAACCAACAACATTAGATCATGTCAATGCGTCAACTTAAAATCACGAAATCAATTACGAATCGTGAAAGCCAGTCCCTGGAAAAATACCTTCAGGAAATCGGTAAAGTAGATTTGATTACGCCGGAAGAAGAGGTGCAATTAGCAATACGCATCAAGCAAGGCGACCAAAAAGCACTGGAAAAGCTAACCAATTCGAATCTTCGTTTTGTGGTATCGGTGGCCAAACAATATCAAAATCAGGGACTTTCTTTGAGTGATTTGATCAATGAAGGAAATCTTGGTCTCATTAAAGCTGCTCAACGTTTCGATGAAACCCGTGGTTTCAAATTCATTTCTTACGCCGTTTGGTGGATTCGCCAATCTATTTTGCAGGCATTGGCCGAACAATCCAGAATCGTTCGTTTGCCATTAAACAAAGTTGGTCTTTCCAATAAAATTATTAAAGCGTATTCTCAACTGGAACAGGAATTTGAGCGTGAACCTTCTACGGAAGAATTAGCCGAATTGCTTGACCTTCCAACCGAGGAAATTGAAACAACACTTGGCGTAGCTTCAAGGCATATTTCGGTTGATGCTCCTTTTTCTGACAGCGAAGAAAATTGCCTGCTGGATGTATTGGAAAATCCCAACGCTTGCTCTACGGACAACGAAATTGCTCATAACGATTCATTACGCTGCGAAATCGACCGTTCTTTAAGTGCTTTAACAGAGCGTCAGCGCCAGGTTCTGAAATTTTATTTTGGTATCGGGGTGGATAATGCATTGAGCCTTGAAGATATTGGCGAACGTTTCAGCCTTACCCGCGAGCGTGTTCGTCAGATAAAAGATAAAGCTATTTTAAAATTGCGCAGCACTAACCGTTGCGATTTGTTGAAAGCTTTTCTGGGTACTTAATTTGATTTTTAATTTGCAAATAAAAGACGGGCCGGCTAATTTAGCCGGCCCGTCTTTTATTTGTATCATTCGATTAGCGTTTTATAGCATGGAAACCGAATGGAATGCCTGACCACCAGGTAGTGCCCGACATCGCTTTTTTGTTTCTGGTATAAACATAGCCAGAGAATTTTTGGTTATTCGTTTCGGCAAATTTTATCCAAAAATCAATTTTGTGATTGCTTTTTTGATTTCCGTTTGAATTGTTATCATCCTTTCCACCAATTTTTCCGGAAACGCTGACCACTTCTCCACCCTGGCCCGTATATTCTCCTTTGAAGTACCAGATTGGGTAGAAATTATTTCCTGATTTTACGAGAATGAAACTGTACAGGCTTTTGATATTCAGCGTCCCTTTCCAGCCATCGTGTTCCATATCCCAGATGCCGCGCAAATAGTCTGCACTGCTTACCGCAAATGTGGTAAGCAGTGCAGACTATTTGCG
>DLGS01000051.1 GCA_002482815.1 Bacteroidetes bacterium UBA7688 | reverse complement strand
TATCATCAGCAACCAGGTGCCGGACAATGAGCAGGGAGAATTGCAGGGAGCACTCACCAGTCTTATCAGTGTCACGTCATTTGTTGGTCCGTTGATCATGAATAATCTTTTTGCTTTCTTTACAGGACCTAAAGCTCCTTTTGTATTTCCGGGTATGCCATTTGCTGTTGGTTCTTTACTGATGCTGATTGCTATTTTCTTTGCAATACCATCGCTGCGGCATTATCACCGATCACTTTCTGATGTAAAAAAGGATTGAGTTATTTCGAGAATAGAGATTAGTCAAAAAGAAAAACTTTCTAATTCCGGATTGAAAAAAATATCCGTGATATGACAACGGTCATAGTGTGGTTTGTTTTTAGTTCTGACCTTTGTGATGTCGGTTTTTAAAGTACTGGTATTACAATGATGAAACCTGAATTAAAAGAAAGAATAATGCGCTTAGTGTTGGGTACAATTCTTTTACTGGTAGCACTAAGTGCTTTTGGTGGTGGTTATTATGGTATTGCAGGTGCAAAAGATATTCCATTAGAGTGGCTGGAAGGAAGTCCTTTTAGCAGTTATCTTATTCCAAGTCTGTTTCTTTTTATTTGTATAGGTGGTTTTGCACTTTTTTCTGCTGTACTAACATTTAAGTCGGAAGCGAAGTATAGATTGCTTGCCTTCAGTTTTGGTATATTGATTTTGTTATGGATTATAATGCAGCTTTGGATTATCGGTTATGTGTCGGGATTGCAACCTGCAATTGCCATTACGGGAATTGTAATTATTATGCTGAGTCGCAGTAAAATGTTCATCCGGAATAAATCTAAATCACAGGGAGCTTAAATGGAAAAATATACACTCTTTGTTGTTCTTGCATTTCTGTGTGAGATTATCGGTACTGTCTCGGGCTTCGGATCATCCATTTTATTTGTCCCGGTCGCTTCCTTATATTTTGATTTCAAGACGGTTCTTGGTATCACTGCGGTTTTTCATGTATTCAGCAATCTGGCCAAAATTGTTTTGTTCAGAGAAGGCATTAATAAAAATATTGCGATAAAACTGGGCGTTCCGGCTATCCTATTTGTCATTATCGGTGCATTACTAACGACAATTATTCCTACACAAAAAATGGAACTGTTTATGAATATTGTCCTAATGGCTCTGGCAATATTTTTGATGTTTAATTTCAATAAAAGTCTCAGCCAGACCAATTCAAATTTATATCTGGGAGGTACAGTGTCGGGCTTTTTAGCAGGTATTACAGGAACTGGTGGCGCAATTCGTGGAATCACGCTGGCAGCATTCCACATGCCAAAAAATGTTTTTATCGCCACATCGGCTGTCATCGACCTGGGTGTAGACGCCAGCAGAACTGTTGTTTATGTTTCTAACGGATACTTTGAAAAACAATATTTAGTACTCATCCCGTTTCTGATTGGCATCAGTGTTTTGGGTAGTTTTATCGGGAAGTTAATTCTGAAGAAAACTTCGGAGGTGATTTTCCGATATCTTGTATTGATAGTAATTATTTTGACATCAGCAATTCAGAGTATTAAATACTTTTCCTGAAAACAAGCTGTTTATTCATAAATAATTTCCTTGTTGATCGTTCCGGCTTTTCTGCGGGCCCAATATAAACTCATATTTTCTTTTTGTTGCTGGTAAGAAAATCCAAGTTCATTAGGTGCAATTAAAATTTGCCTGCCATTTGGTTTTTGTCAAAAAATAATAATGGAGTATTACTAATCCTTTATTTTAAGAACGGAATTAAAATATCACTTTAAAACAGAATAGTCTGTCCGAATCCGTTGTTAAACTTTGTAAATTGCATCTTTAAATAATCCCTCTTTCCAAACAAAAACCAGATGATGATTAAAAAGATTTTATCCCTTTTCTGCACCGGCTTTTTAAGCCTTTCAGCTATTGCGCAAACCCTGGACAAACAAAAGCTCGACCGATATTTTGATGCCCTGGAACAAAGCAATAAATTTTTAGGCAGCGTAGCTATTTCGAAAAACGGTGAGATTGTATACAGCCGCGCCATCGGTTATGCTGATGTCGCAGCCAAAACAAAACCTGATGTCAATACGAAATACAGGATTGGCTCTATTTCCAAAACCTTTACCAGCACCCTTATATTTAAAGCCATTGAAGAAAAGAAATTATCCCTCGACGATAAGTTGAGCAAATTTTATCCGGAAATAAAGAATGCAGATAAAATCAGTATTAGCAATTTGCTGAACCACAGAAGTGGTATTCACAATTTTACGGATGACCTGGTTTATCTGAGCTGGAATACACAAAAGAAATCCGAATCAGAAATGCTGGAAGTTATCGCTGCCGGCGGAAGCGACTTTGAGCCCGATAGCAAAGCTGAATACAGCAATTCCAATTATGTTTTGTTGAGTTATATTTTGCAGAAAACTTACAAAAAAACATACGCAAAGATTTTAAGTGAAAAAATAATTGTACCAACTGGTCTTAAAAATACTTATGCAGGGGATAAGATTAATCCTTCTAAGAATGAGACCTACTCTTATAAGTTTTCTACAGATTGGGTAAAGGAAACTGAAACAGATATGAGTATTCCAATGGGTGCTGGTGCAATTGTGTCTACACCAATAGACCTTACAAAGTTTGCAGACGCGTTATTCAATAGAAAAATTGTTTCATCAAAAAGCGTGGAGTTGATGAAGACGCTCAAAGACGATTATGGTTACGGTTTGTTTCAAATGCCTTTTAATGACAAGCAGAGCTACGGTCACACCGGAGGTATTGACGGATTTTCTTCTGTGTTTGGTTATTTTCAGGAGGAGAAAGTGGGATTTGCTTTATGTTCGAATGGCAGTAATTATAACAACAATAATATTTCAATTGTATTGTTGAGTGCCATTTTCAATTCCAACTATGAAATTCCGGATTTTAAAACTTATGTAGTAAGTGCTGCTGACCTGGAAGCATATCTTGGCGTGTATAGCAGTAAAGAAATTCCACTTAAGATTACGATTACCAAAAATGAAAACGTTCTGATGGCGCAAGCGACTGGTCAATCCGCCTTCGCACTGGAAGCTACTGCAAAGGATAAGTTCAAGTTTGACATGGCTGGTGTGGTTTTAGAATTTAATCTTTCAGAAAGCAAAATGATTTTGAAGCAGGGTGGCGGAGTGTTTAATTTTATCAAGGAATAGGCAGGTCATTAATATTCTTAAATAAAAGGGAAGCCATCGTGGCTTCCCTTTTTAGTTTCTGCAATTGCAATTCTCGCCGTATTGACAATTTATTTTCTTTTTTTAAGGATGGTTTGCATAAGAATAGGAACGCCACAACATTGTTGCGGCGTTCTTGTTCTTATTGGTTGTGAAAAATTATTTTAAACATCAATTTTCGCATACTTGGCGTGGCTTTCAATAAACTCACGACGTGGCGGAACTTCATCGCCCATCAGCATTGCGAAAATGCGGTCTGCTTCAGCGGCACTGTCAATCGTTACTTGTTTCAGTGAACGTGTTTCAGGGTTCATGGTAGTACTCCACAACTGTTCTGCATTCATCTCTCCAAGACCTTTATAGCGCTGAATGTTCACACTGTCCTCTTTGCCATTGGCCATTCTCAATACAGCACGTTTACGGTCATCTTCAGTCCAGGCGTATTCTTCGTCTTTGCCTTTTTTAACCAAATACAAAGGTGGTTGTGCAAGGTAAACATAACCTTGTTGCACCAGTGCATTCATATAGCGGAAGAAGAAAGTCAGAATCAAAGTGGCGATATGCGAACCATCCACATCGGCATCGGTCATGATGATGATTTTGTGGTAACGCAATTTTGTTAAGTTCAATGCCTTTGGGTCATCCGGAGTACCTACGCTTACTCCCAATGCGGTAAACATATTTTTAATCTCTTCGTTTTCGTAGATTTTATGTTCCTGTGCTTTTTCTACATTCAATATTTTACCACGCAATGGCAGGATAGCCTGATAGTGACGGTCGCGGCCCTGTTTTGCCGTTCCACCCGCCGAGTCTCCTTCCACGAGGTATAACTCGCAGCGCTCAGGATCTTTGTCGGAGCAATCGGCCAGTTTGCCGGGCATTCCACCACCGGACAGTACACTTTTACGTTGTACCAT
>DLGS01000253.1 GCA_002482815.1 Bacteroidetes bacterium UBA7688 | reverse complement strand
GGGATTCAGGCTTATGCAAACATTTATGCTGTTTCTCCTAAAATTAAATTTGTAGAAAATGGGACCGGAACTACAGCTGAAACTATTAATAAAACTTCAACCCCCTTCGCTCTGTATGCCGGTGGTCCTATTAAGGCGGAAAGTAAATGGGGTGTTGGTCTTGGTATTTATACTCCTTTTGGCAGCAGTGCAAATTGGGGTGACAACTGGACCGGACGTTATGTCTCGCAATCTATCGCTTTGCAAAGTGTTTTTGTACAACCAACTGTAAGTTATAAAATCAGCGAAGCTGTTTCTGTAGGTGCAGGCTTTGTGTATGGTTTTGGTTCTGTTGAAATAACAAAAGCCATTCCAGTACAGGATGCGAATGGAAAAGACGGACAAGTTACATTGGAAGGAAATGCTAATGGTGTTGGTTTTAATGTAGGTGTTCAGATTAAGGCAAATGAAAATATGCAATTGGGTATTTCTTATCGTTCCGGTGTGAAAATGAAAGTGAATAAAGGAAACGCAAAATTTGATGTGGCTACCGCTGCTGCAGCCAATTTTCCTGATACTCGTTTTGATACAGAATTACCATTACCATCCATTCTAACTGTTGGTGCGGGTTTTAAAGTAAATGAGCATTTGACTATTCAGGGTGATGTTGTGCTGGCCGGATGGGAAGTTTACGATTCATTAAAATTTGATTTTGAAGCTAACACACCTGCCTTGCAGGATTCACGTGAACCCAGAATTTATCAGAATACATTTGCCTTGCGTGTTGGTGGACATTATAAGTTCAATGAGCATTTTGCAGCAATGATTGGCGGAGCTTTTGATCCTACTCCAAGTAAGAAAAATTATCTTTCTCCGGATGCGGTAGATGCAAATCGTTATTCGCTGTCGGGCGGTATTACCGTAAATCCTGTAGAACGCTTGTCGATTATGGCGGTGTTTAATTACACGACAACAGCAGGCAGGGCCGTTAGTTACGACCCGGCTAATCTGGTTGGTACTTATCAAATAAAAAGTTTTGTTCCCGCTTTTGGTATTGCTTATACTTTCTAATCTTCAAAAACATTCCAGCAATGAAATATTCATACTTATCAATCATACTTGCAGGTGCAATTTTTGCATCCTGCAAACCAACAATTGAAGCTCCCGTTCCAGATAAAGGAAATGCAGATTTTACTACTTATGTTGCTGTCGGGAATTCTTTAACTGCCGGTTACGCAGATGGTTCATTGTACCGTAGCGGTCAGGAAAATTCTTATCCCGCAATGTTAGCAGCTCAGTTTAAAATGGTCGGTGGAGGCGACTTTAAACAGCCTTTATTGCCAGGAGAAGCAGGATGGCCGGGATTAAGAAGAGTTTTAGGTTACTCCAAAGGATGTGATGGAGTTACCGGCCTTGGTCCGATTCTGTATAATGCTCAGATTGATACTGCAGGAAGTATTATCAATATTGCATCTCAGGGACCATTTAATAATGTTGGTGTGCCGGGTATAAGGTGTATAGATTATACACAGGCGGGATACGCTTACGGAGCGCTGGTGCTTGGTGGTGTAGGTTATGCGTATCGGTTTTATCCCAGTCCTTTGACAGATAGGCCCATTGATGTTGCTACCAAATTGAATCCTACTTTTTTCAGTATGTGGCTTGGCTCAAATGATGTGCTGGGTTATGCCACAAATGGTGGTGAAGGAAATGGTTCCGGAGGTACATTGCCTACAGATATTTCGCCTCTGAGTGCTTTCCAGTCAGTTTATCAATCTGTGGTAAGTGCAATGGTTGCCAAAGGTGCTAAAGGAGTTTTGATTAATATTCCTGATGTGACAGCCATTCCGTTTTTTACCACTGTTCCTGCCAAAGGACTGGCTCTTACCTCTGAAGCTCAGGTTGCTGCATTAAACACAGCCTATGCGCCATTAGGAATAAATTTCACACTGGGTGCAAATTATTTTATAATCCAGGATGCTGCGGCTCCGGGTGGATTGCGCCAGATAAAAAGCGGAGAATATATTTTGCTGACCATTCCGCAGGACTCTATTAAATGTAAAGGCTGGGGAAGCTCCAAACCAATTCCCCGCAAGTATGTACTGGATGCGACAGAAGTTGCCAATGTGCAAGCCGCAACTGCAGCTTTTAATGGTGTTATTAAAACAGCCGCTGAGGCTAATGGACTCGCCTATGTTGATGCCAATACCTATTTGAGAACATTGCAAACCGGAATCAAATATAACGGAGTTACCTATTCGCCGACATTTGTAAGTGGAGGAGCATTTTCTCTGGATGGTGTACACCTAACCCCACGAGGCTATGCGCTTATTGCAAATCAGATTATCAGTGCAATCAATTCGAAGTATTCTGCCAGAATTTCATCTGTTGATGTGAATAAATATGATGGCGTTTTGTTCCCCTGATTATTATTAGAAAAGCCCGGTCTTTAAAATCCGGGCTATATTTATGTAGACTTAGATATCGAAATTATGCCCACACAACCAAGCCGGCTTTTTGATTGTATAAAAATACAAAAGCTTCATCCCCGGAAGGATTTATTAGCTTCAAAAGTTAATGGTCAGTATGTTCCATTATCTACAGAAAACGTACATCGGCAGATAGAAGAACTATGTGCCGGTTTATTAGCTAAGGGCATTTCTGTCAATGATGGTTCAACAGAAGGGCGTGATAAAGTGGCGATATTGAGCAACAGCAGACCTGAGTGGATTATTGCAGATCTTGCAGTGCAACAAACCGGTGCTATTTTGGTGCCTTTATATCCAAATATTGCACAAGCTGAATTGGCAGGTATTTTCAATGAAGCTGGCGTAAAGGGTTGTTTTGTGAATACAAAAGAATTGTATGTTTTTGTAAAATCAATTCAATCTCAAATTCCAACATTGGAATGGGTTTATACTTTTGACAAGCATCACGATATTCCCCACTGGGAGCAATTGAAAGGTGTGTTGACACCGGATTTGAAGCAGCAAATAAATGCGATAGACAATAGTATTACAACTGATGATATCGCTACAATTATTTACACATCCGGTACCACCGGGAAGCCGAAAGGTGTTATGCTAAGCCACCGGAATATTGTCAGTAATGTGCTTGATGTAAAGGATATCCTGGAGGCCATTGGGTTGGAAGAAAAGCGTGCATTGAGCTTTTTGCCATTAAATCATATCTATGAAAAAATGGTGACCTACGTTTATTTGTTCAATGGGTTTTCTATTTACTATGCGGAAAGCATGGAGACAATTGCAGCCAATCTTAAGGAGGTTAAGCCGTACATTTTTGTAACCGTACCTCGTTTGCTGGAGAAAGTTTATGAAAAAATAATGGCAACTGGTCAGCAATTGAAAGGTATAAAGCGATTTCTGTTTTTCTGGGCCCTGGGTTTGGGATCAAAATTTGAGCCCGGCAAACAAATGGGATGGTGGTACAATCTTCAATTGTCTATAGCCAATAAGATTATTTTCAACAAATGGCGCGAGGCATTAGGCGGAAATGTAAAAGCAATTGTTGTGGGCGGAGCTGCCTGTCAGCCAAGACTCGCAAGGATTTTCACTGCAGCAAAAGTAACCATTATGGAAGGTTATGGGTTGACAGAAACTTCGCCTGTGATTGCTGTGAATGAATATAGCGAGAATAGCAGAAGGGTAGGTACCGTTGGTCCGGTTATTCCCAGTGTACAGGTGAAAATAGCCGATGATGGAGAAATATTATGTAAAGGTCCGAGTGTGATGGAAGGTTATTATAAACAAGCGGAAGCCACAGCAGATACTTTTATTGATGGCTGGTTTGCAACAGGTGATATAGGCGAGTTTCAGGAAGGCCGATTTCTGAAAATTACTGACAGGAAGAAAGAATTGTTTAAAACCAGTGGTGGTAAATATGTAGCGCCCCAGCCAATTGAGAATAAATTTAAGGAGAGCCGTTTTGTGGAGCAGATAATGATAATCGGCGCAGCACAAAAATTTGTTTCAGCCTTAATTGTACCTGCATTCCCCGCTCTGAAAGAATGGATGAAGGAAAATGGTGTGAATTATACCAATAATGAAGACGCAATAAAGGATCCTGAAGTCCTCACGCTTTTTCAGGAAATTATAGAAAAATACAACCCGAATTTTAATCATGTTGAGCAGGTGAAAAAGTTTGTTTTGCTGGCAGCAGAATGGAGTATTGAGAGTGGTGAGCTCACACCTAAAATGAGTATGAAACGAAAAGTGATTTTGCAAAAATATCAATCTGAAATCGATCTGCTTTATAATGAAATTAATTAGCCATAAATACGAAATGAATGGAGCAAATATTTTTTGAAGGGAAAGTGATGTGGAGCCAGATTGATTCAAACAACCATCTGCGACACTCTGCCTATGCTGACTTTGCAGCACAGGCCAGGCTTGAACTGTTGGACAAAATGGGTTTTGGATCCAAAGAACTGATTGAATTACACATTGGTCCGATTTTGTTTCGGGAAGAATTAGTTTACCTGAAAGAGGTTCGACCAAATGATACTGTACGTGTAAGTTGCGAAATGAATAAATGTCGTGCAGACGGTTCACGCTGGTCTTTTATTCAAAAAATATACAGGTCTGATAATACGCTTGCTGCAATTGTAAATGTAGACGGAGCATGGATAGATATGTTGCAACGAAAGCTGGCAACCTTGCCAAGCAGGGTTGTAGACCGTTTTATGGAGATGCCCAAAACCAAAGATTTTAAAATTACTGAACCCTCTTAATGCTGATAGCAATGAATTTAGTAGAGCAATTTGAAGATGCTGTGGCAAGCAGTAAACTGTTGAAAGAAAAACCCGATAACGAAACCTTGCTGCTGTTATACAGTCTTTACAAGCAGGCAACAGACGGCGATGCTCCGGTAAAAGGCGAATATGGTATGTTTGATTTTGTGGCTAAGGCAAAGCATGATGCCTGGTTGAAAATTTCAGGAAAAACAAAGGACGAAGCAATGCAGGAGTATATTTTACTTGTAGAAAAGCTTAAAGCAGAGAATTAATACAATCACGCTTTTAAATTTATATTCTATGAAAAAATCAATTATGGTTAGAATGCTTTTATTTCTGGTATTTGTGACCGGGATAAGCTTGAATGCTTTTGCACAAAAAGATAAAATAGAAGGCTTGTGGTACAATGCCGAAAAAACTGCAAAGATTAATATCTACAAAGGTACAGATGGTAAGTATTGGGGTAAAATAGTTTGGCTCAAAGAACCGGAGAAAAACGGGAAACCTAAAGTGGACGAAAATAATCCCAAGTCGGAGCATAAAAATGATCCGTTGTTGAATCTTGCCATTCTTCGCCATTTCGAAAAAGATGGCGATAACCTGTATAATGATGGAGAAATTTATGATCCTAAAAACGGAAAGACCTATTCCTGCAAAATAACACACAAAGGCGAAACACTAAGTGTGCGAGGGTTCGTAGGCGTTTCTTTGATTGGGCGCACGACTGTTTGGGAGAGAGCGAAGTAAATAATTTACAGCCTCCGGTTCAACTTTTAAACAATAACTCTAATGCATTCATTTCAAAACAAGACATTTTTCATCAGTGGCGCTAGCCGTGGTATCGGTAAAGCAATTGCACTCAAACTTGCCTCAGCGGGAGCAAATATTATTATTGCTTCGAAAAGTACAGAAGAGCACCCGAAACTTGGCGGAACAATTTATACTTCAGCAAATGAAATAGAAAAGGCGGGGGGTAAAGCTCTGGCCGTGCAATGTGACATTCGCGATGAGGAAATGATTGTAAAAGCTGTTCAGCTTGGTGTTCAAAAATTCGGAGGGATTGACGGGGTTATTAATAATGCATCTGCAATTTCGTTAACGGACACACAGAATACAGAAAGTAAACGCTTCGACCTGATGCATGATATTAATGTTCGTGGTACTTTTCTGGTTACCAAACATTGCGTTCCTCATTTATTAAAGTCGGATAATGCGCATATTCTTACCCTGTCTCCTCCAATCAATCTTAACCCCAAATGGTTTGGTCCACATGTGGCCTATACCATCAGTAAATACAACATGAGTATGCTGGCAATGGGATGGGCTGAAGAATTCAAAGAGTTGGGTATCGCTGCTAATTCTCTTTGGCCGGTTACCACAATTGCAACATCTGCGGTTAATAATTTGCTGGGAGGTGAAACATTGATGAAGATGAGCCGTACTCCGGAAATATTGGCGGATGCTGCATTTTATGTTTTGCAACAGGAAGCTAAAAATTATACCGGACATCAGTTGCTGGACGAAAATGTATTGGCACAAGCAGGCATTACAGATTTTGATAAATATGCTGTTACTCCGGGTGGTAAATTATACCGCGATTTGTTCATCGATTAGACTTTGATTAAAGATTTTGTTTGCTGCGATTAAACTTAAGATCATGCTATAAGTCTTAACTGCAATTCTGATAAACAAAACGAAAATCAAATGAAAAATCTACTTTTCCTATTTGTTGCTGGCATAGTCCTTACGACTACATCCTGTGTTAAGCGTGATTATTATGAGCCTGTACCGGTTCTTCAACCCATCTCTTTTGTTGAAGATTTTAATAATAACAATAATAACTGGCAATTTGCAGACGGAGTTAATCTTGCATACGGTATAATTGGTAACGGGACTTTCAAAATAGATTATAACGATAATTTGCACGAAGCGTATTATGTTTCGAAATCTATTGATATGAATATCTATAATGACTTTACTTTGACTACCAGAATTGGTTCAAATAAAAATATGGGTTTATTGTTTGGTTATAATGCTGTCAATAATAATTATGGGTACAGCTTTACTGTAGATTATGATGGTTATTATGCACTTTATGACGAAGGTGGAAATGGAAACGGGTCTAATATTTCAGCAATTGTACCCAAAACGAAAGCCAGCTTTGTAAATCGTAATGGGGATTGGAATGATTTGAAAATTGAAAAGCGTGGCAACAGCTGGATAGGTTATATCAATGGCAATCGCGTATTTAATGTAGCTGCACAAAGATTGAGCGGAGGGATGGTAGGGTTTGTGGTAGTGTCTAATACACAAGGTGAAGCAGATTATATTCAGGCTGATTGGTACGAATAATCAGTGGGTTCATATATGAGAAACGGCTTTTGATTTTATCAAAAGCCGTTTTTTTATTTGAAGTATATTTTGCCTTTCTAATTCAACAACGCCAAACATTCTGCTTCTAATTCCGTTTTGTCAATCGGTAATACGCCTACTTTTTCACAAACTAACCCCCCTGCAATATTGGCAATTGCAGCCATTATTTTTATATCTTTAGAAATGGCGTAAACCAATGCAGCTGTAGCGATAACCGTATCTCCTGCACCGGAAACATCTGCAATGTTGCGTATGTGAGATGCTGTGATAAATTCATCTTTTCCGTCAGTAGCAAACACGCCTTTTTCTGAAAGGGTAATGAAAGTAATCTGATGCTGTAAAGCTTCGTTTATTTTTTGATGCGCTTCGTGCAATTCAGGCAATGAAACTGTTGATAAAGGTAAATTTAATCCTTCCCGAACTTCTTTAAGATTGGGTTTGAAAATGGTTACCTCTTTATAGGCAAGGAAATTATTTTTCTTAGGGTCAACCATAGTAATAATGCCCAACTCCTTGCAATGAGCGGTAATGCGTGCGATGACATTTTCTTTCAGTACACCTTTATTATAATCTTCAAAAATTAAAACCTGTGGTTTTTCTCTTTGCAGCATTCGCAAAACCATGTCTATAAACGGATGTTCTTCTTTGGTGCTGAGTTCATTTGTTTGCTCATCGTCAAGGCGCATCATTTGCTGGTTGCGGCTCAATACACGTGTTTTGGTGGTGGTCTTGCGATCCTTACTTTGCATCAACATTGCAGCATTGAGGCTAGCTTCCTTACACAAATTAATCAATAAAGTTCCATCTGTGTCATCGCCTAACACAGCAGCCAGGCTAACTTTTGCGCCCAGGCTTTTGCAATTCAGCGCTACATTGGCAGCCCCGCCAAGCCTGCTTTCTTTCTGTCTGATATTGACTACAGGTACCGGAGCTTCAGGAGAAATACGTTCCACATCGCCCCACCAGTAATTGTCGAGCATGACATCGCCAACAACCACTACGTGCAGGTCGTTCATTTGTGCGAATAATGCTTTGATTTGTTTTTCGTTCATTTACGCTTTGTCAGCTCTGCGCTGAATAAGATAATAAATAGGAATACCCAACAGTACAATTCCTAAACCTACAATAGTGTATTGTGTTTTTATCCAAAGAATTAAGCCGCAAAAACTGATGCCCAATATAATGTACAATGCCGGAAGCAAAGGATAGCCAAACGCTTTGTATGGTCTTGGAGTGTTGGGTTGTTTTTTACGCAAAATAAAAATGCCTGCAATGGTAAGGATGTAGAATAGTACCACCACAAAAGAGATCATATCGAGCAAATCTCCGTAGCGCCCGCTGAGGCAAAGGATAGCAGCTACTAAGCATTGCGACCACAGCGCCCATTCAGGCACACCGTTTTTATTCAGTTTTGCTGCATTTTTAAAAAATAATCCATCTTGTGCCATCGTGTAATAAACACGTGAGCCTGCAAGGATTAAACCGTTATTGCATCCAAAGGTGGACACCATAATCATAATGGCGATAATAATCGTTCCGATATTGCCAAAAATGGCTTTGGTGGCTTCTACCGCTACACGATCTTTTGGTGCATGGGCTATGGCGTCCATAGGCAATACCGCCAAATAAACCAAATTTGCTGAAACATAAATTACGGTTACAATCAGTGTTCCGAAGAACAAACTCAATCCAATATTACGCTGCGGGTTTTTCATTTCCCCCGCAATAAAAGTTACGTTGTTCCAGGCGTCGCTGCTGAATACAGAGCCCACCATAGCGGCGGCGATTCCACCCAATAAAGCAGTACCGCCAATGCTCATCCAGTTTCCTTCAGATACTTCCCTGGTAGCGGTAAAAGCTGTTGCCCAATTCGTATTCCAGACTTCCGGTTTGAACATCACAAAGCCCGCAATGATTAACCCGAAAAGTGAAATCAGTTTGGTGGAAGTAAAAATGTTCTGAATAATCTTTCCCCCTTTTACACCACGTGTGTTGGAGTAGGTCAGCAGGACAATTATCCCGATAGACATTAATTGCGCAGCAGAAACAGAAAAACTGCCACTTTCGGTGATGAACAATTTGTTGTCTTCGCTGAGTGCAGGAATCAGGTAAGCGGCAAATTTGGAGAATGCCACACCAACAGCAGCAATCGTCCCGGTTTGGATAACCGCAAAAAAGCTCCAGCCGTATAAAAAAGCTATAAGCTTATTGTAGGATTCTTTAAGGTATACATATTGTCCTCCCGCTTTTGGAAACATTCCGCTCAACTCGCCGTAGCTTATCGCAGCAGTCATTGTCATCAGACCGGTAATCGCCCAAACGGCAATCAGCCAGCCGGCGCTACCCACATTGCGAACAATGTCTGCACTGACAATGAAAATGCCGGAACCAATCATGGAGCCAATCACCAGCAATGTGCCGTCGAAGAGCGATAAGGAGCGCTTGAAGTCTGAATTATCTTGTTGTTGTTCCAAAAGCAGAAGGATTTAGAAATTATTTAGCTTTAGTAGTATCCGTAGCTGAAGGTTTGTATTCATTTAAACCTTTCAAAACATCTTCGGTGATATCCAACGCTTTGTTGGCATACAGGATCTGACCTGATTTGGTATAAGACATAATATAGTCATATTTGTTGTCTTTATTATAGATAGCCAGGTATTCGTCAATGTTTTTTTGCAATTTCTCGCTGAAGGCCATTTGTTTTGCCTGCAATTGCTCAGCCAGTGTGGTGCGGCGTGTTTCCAGGGATTGTTGCATTTGACCCAGGCGTTGTTGCGCAGCTTTTCCTTCTGCTTCGCTTAATGCACCGGTTTGCGCTTTTTGCTGGAAGGCAGCGATGTCGCTTTGCAATTGTTGTGCAGAACGCTGTAATTCAGACTCTACGCTGGCTTGTTCCGCTGTCAGAGCATCTGCTTCCGTTTTCCAGAATTTATATTTAACCTGTAAGGTGTCTACATTTACATAAGCAATTTTTCCACTGGATGGACCGCCTGTATTGGCAGCAGGTGCAGCAGTATTAGTTTTGTTGTTGCAAGATGCGCCCAAAGACAATGCGATAATGCCAGCCGCTGCTATGATTCGGCTACCGGAAAATTTCTTCATTTGAAAGATGATTTTGTTAAGTTATAATTCGGGCGAAGATAATTTGTAAATTGGATTATTTGACTTTTCCCTGCCTTGATAATTGACCAATTTGCCACTTTTTCGACATTCGAATACATTTATTTTTGTGCCGGACTGTTTTTTATAAAAAAGAAATAGGTTTTTGCAGCTCGTTTTTATACTTTTGCAGTCCAATTTTTCCTCAAGAAAATCTTCAATGGATTCATCAGTAAAAATATTCTCGGGTACAAAGTCTCATTACCTGGCCGAACAAATTGCAAAAACATACGGTAAATCGCTGGGAGCAATAGACATTCCAAAATTTAGCGATGGTGAATTTCAGCCTGTTTTTCAGGAAAGTATCCGTGGCGATTATGTTTTTTTAGTGCAATCCACTTTCGCTCCAACAGACAATCTGATGGAACTTTTGCTGATGATTGACGCTGCAAAACGTGCATCTGCAGGTTACATTACTGCTGTAATTCCTTACTTCGGATTTGCACGTCAGGACAGAAAAGACAAACCCCGTGTTTCTATTGCTTCTAAACTGGTAGCGAATTTATTGACTACTGCCGGTGCAGACCGTGTAATGACAATGGATTTACATGCGCCTCAGATTCAAGGTTTTTTCGATATCCCGGTTGACCATCTGGACAGTTCGGCGATATTTATTCCTTATATCGAGCAATTGAACATTCAAAACCTTTGCTTTGCCTCTCCGGATGTTGGAAGTACCAACCGTACACGTGAAGTCGCGCAGTATTTTGGTGCTGAAATGGTTATCTGCGATAAAGAACGTAAACGTGCCAACGAAGTTGCTTCCATGACCGTAATTGGTGATGTGGTGGGTAAAAATATCGTTTTGATTGATGATATCTGTGATACAGCCGGTACATTGACAAAATCTGCTGCTATGCTGAAAGATCGTGGAGCATTGAGTGTTACAGCTTTCTGTACGCACCCGGTGTTAAGCGGAAAAGCTTATGAAAATATCGAAAATTCGGTTTTAGAAAAATTAGTTGTCTGCGATACCATTCCGTTGAAACAGGCTTGCTCTAAAATTGAAGTTTTGCCAACAGCAGATCTTTTTGCCATTGCCATCAGAAATACATTTGAAAATAAATCAATCAGTTCTTTATTTTTGCACAGCAAAAGAAAGAGCTAATTAAATAATATTGGATTACAATACGACTGTTTAAACAAAAAAACCGTTCCGGCACAATGCCGAAGCAAACTGAAATTTAATAAAACAATTTTTCAAATACCAGACGTTAGAGCGGTTTTCGATTGGATTTGAAGGAAGAAAAAACACACACAAAGCTTATGAAAAGCATTAAAATCGAAGGTCAGAACAGGACCGATTTTGGAAAAAAAGCAACCCGTCACTTGCGTGCAGAAGGTAAAGTTCCTTGCGTAATTTACGGTGGTTCAGGAAACGTATCTTTCAGTGCTCCTACAGCAGCATTCCGTCATCTGGTTTACACACCGGATTTTCAGTTGGCTGAAATTATGGTAGATGGTAAAGAATACCGTTGCATCATGAAAGATTTGCAATTCGATGTTGTAACTGATTCATTGACGCACATCGATTTCCTTGAATTGGTAGAAGACAAAAAAGTGGTAGCTAACCTGCCATTAAAATTCGTTGGTCAGCCGGAAGGTGTGAAAGCGGGTGGACGTCTTGAAATCAAAATGAAAACAGTTCGCGTTCGTACACTACCTAAGTTTTTGAAAGAAACAATTGAAGTGAACATCGCTAACCTGAAATTGAACGAAAATATGCGTGTTCAGGATATTCCTGCAGACAATATGGAATTGATGAACTCTCCACGTATTCCTATCGCTTCTATCGTGATGACACGTGCGCTGAAACAAGCTGAAAATGCTGACGCAAAAGACGCTAAGAAAAAATAATTATTTGCTAAAAATAATTGAAAATCGCCTCCGGAAACGGGGGCGATTTTAATTTGTAATACCTTGAACCCTTGACAAATAATAATCAAAATGAAACATTCAGTTTATTGCCTGCTTTTCCTGACCCTTGGCGCTTGCACCCATTCAAAAAAAGTAGCACAGACTATCCCTGTGAGCAGAATTGAAGAAAGCGATAGTTCGAAATATCGTTTCGGCATATCTTTTTACAGTATAGGCACAGGGATAGATGGTGTGGCCAGGCAACAGATGTTGGATTATATCCATCAATATGAGCAAAAAGAAGGTCTGACCCTGACCTTTGAAAAATATGCCTGGGGCAAAGAGGGAGAACAGGATTATTGTTTTAAACTGACTGAACTTAACCCTGCAGAACAGGAATATTTCATTGCACAGATGAAAGAAAAGCTAAAAAACACTATTCGGGTTCATTATAAGGAGCATTCGGCGTGTGCTCGGTAGCATTATCCTCAACTACCACCACTACCGGTTTTGGGCGAATGCGTAATATTTTTGTCTTGAACCATACATCCATTCTGAAATGTTCGAGAATGTGATGATGAAGCAGGTAATGTACCACTTTATGTTCCACCCAATGATGCAAAGGCAATAGTGCGGCAATTAAAATTATCTTCAGACCCATTATTTTTAACGGTTCCCCATGGGTCATATGGTGGATTTTATTGTCGGCTAACAGGATTATGAATTCGAAGAAAAAGATAAATACAAAGTAACCAAGCCCTCTGATTACGATGTCGGGAATTTTAACCGAACTGAATATAATTAATACAATAAAGCTGGTGGCAATTAAAATAACAATCAGCATATACTGAAGATTGTGCTTCCGGTTCACCAGTGCTTCGTGCTGAATCTGCATCAATTCTTTTTGCTTCTCCACATTCTCCAGTTCCAGCAATACAATGGCGTCATTGTCCAGCATTTGGCGCAAAGAATCTGCATAGGCAAGTGTGAGCCCACGGTAATAATGAGCGGACTTATAATCGCCGGTTTGAGCATAAGCAGTGTCCAAATCCTGTGCAATCACTTTTAAAAAAGGATAATAGGCTTTGGGAATGGTTATTTCGTGTGCTTTTTGCAGGCAGGTAATGGCTTCTTTGGGCATATTATGCCTTAGGAAAAACTCTGCTTTCCGGATATTGAAAATACTCACTTTTAATGGTACAAATTCAGCTGCATTCAATAATCGGTGTGCTGAATCCAGATAGGCAATTGCCAGGGCTGTTTGACCTTTTTGTTCATGAATGAGCGACCTTATTCTATAATAGGGTACCGGGTTGTTTTGCCTTAAAGAATCCAATTCAGATGGGAAATATATCGTGTACAGTTCAATCAGCCCGTTGAAATTATTGTTTTCAGAAAAATTGGAACCCACAATCGATAATTGTGACAAAAGCAGGTTTCTGTTATTGTGCCTGATGCTGTAGCTGAACACTTTATCAGAATATATTTTGGCTTCCTTTGTCTGGTCATTATCGTACAAATGATCTGATAATTCGTACAATAAAGTGAAATAATGCACAGAATCTATGGGTTTAGTATTTTTTGTATAAAAATCCAGTTGTTGCAATTTATAATTGGCGGCTTTTGTATACAATTCATTACTTGCAAAAAAAACGGATATATTGCTCAGGGAATTTTCTATCAATAACTTGTCGTTGAGTTCAAGAGAAAAATAATAAGCATCCAGATAGCTCTTAAAGGCCTCATTTTTGTTGCCTTTCATTTCAAAGCATTTCCCTTTACTGAATAAGGCTTGGGTGACAAATTTTTTATTATTGGCCAGGTGAGCGAAATGGTATTCCTTATCCGCAATGGCACAGGCCGAAGTATTTTCTTTGTAAAAATTTAAGATTTCTCCTAAATTATGATACGCGATATATATATCGTTATAATTTTTGCCGGTTTCATTTAATCTCACCCATTCATATGCTTGCTTCAGAACAAAGGTTTTATTTCCGGCTTGCCAGGAAGAAAAGTAGCTTCTGTATAGAAAATTCAACCTTTCCAGACTCAGGTTTTTCTGAATTTTAAATATTAAAAATGAACTATCTCTTTTGTTTGAAAGGTTTTGCGATTCATAATTTTTTAGAATAGATACCGCAACAGCGTCTGTCTGGTGATTGTGATAATAAGCATTCCACAAGCTGTCCTGGTTAGCGTAAGAAGAGAAACTAAACAGTAATCCCAGAAAAAAATTTAAGATAATTTTCATAAAACACTCTAAAAGTATAAATTTATTGAGTAGTTTGTAACAAAATTATTTTTATGAAATTTAAAAATTACAATATTTGTCGTGCCCTTTTGGGTATTCTGGCATTATCGCTTGCACCTTCATTTGTATCCGCACAGGATTCGGGCTACACCAGACCCTCTGCAACCACTGTTCCGGCCAGCGACGAAGAGGTGGGAGAAGTTGTAAGTGCTATAGAAACCCGGTCAAGAGACGGTTCCTCCCCTTATTTTGCCAGCTCAATCGTATTAAACGGAAATGATATTTATGATTATATGTCATCGACCAGGAGCAATACCATTGCAATCGCATTTGGTTTTTCTATGGCAGGTAACTATAATAATGCAAACAAGGTAATGGTGATTTTACCTGTGGATAAAAATTATCAAACCATTCAGGGCGCTTCGTGCATGCTTTATAGCAGCGGCAATATGCGTTTTGAGCCCAACACTTTTGAAACAGACCGCACAGTTCCAAGTTCTTCTCCACAAACAATTGTTCCGGCATTGGGTCGCACCTATGTGAATAACCTGGTGGATAATCCTGACAGGGACGAAGTAAGAGGTGTATTGCTACACAGGTCAACATTGGATAAAATTATCAAAAACAGCCGTGGTGCTGTCGCCAATCATATCCGGCTTTCTTTCGGTATGAATGGCCGGGGCGAACGTATTGTTATGGCCTCTTCTGTGGATATGGCAAATGGTATGAGTACAAAGCAAGGGCCTATCGAGGTCTTGGATGCCACTTCCCTGTGTCCGAATAACTGCGAATTTTAGTTTATAAATAATATTACTAAAAAAAATCACCGCTGTTTCAGTGGTGATTTTTTATGCTGTAAAAGCGATTGTTTTATTTAATTGGTTTTTGCTACCAGTTCATCAATTGATTTTTTGGAACTGAAGTAGCGGAACTTGCTTTTTATCTGGATGAAATTTTCTTTATCGGTAATCTTATTGAAGCTCCATTTTGAGAATTCGAGTCTTGAACCTTCAAATGTCAGCCAATCCAATATTACAGATAACTGTGTGGTGAGTAATTTGCGATTTTCGAGGTATTGAATCAACAATTTCTGCTTGTCCGAATCAGTCATTTTATCTGCAACGCTTTTGCTCAGCAAAGTCAGTTCTTCAGCCTGCAAAAGTTCTGGCCTGGTTTTTTCTATTGGCCGGGCAATGCGCTCCCTTTTGTCATAGTCATAGATGTCATCTTCATCTGTCCAATCATCATTAAGATTTCTGTTTCGTCTGTTTTTTTGAGCAAATATCATATCCTCCAATTCTCTTTTTGAGCTTTGGAAAGTTAATATCCGGCTTACTTCAAGGTAATTTTCCTTATCCAATACTTTTGGATAGGCCGCTTTGGCCACTTCCAGCTTGCTGCTTTCAAAACTCAGCCAACCCATCATGGTCATCACCTGATCTGTCATTACAGATTTGTTGCTGATATAATTTTTGATCAGGGCTGCCTTATCATCCGTTCCCATTCTGTCTTCCACTGCTGTTTTAAGCGTAGCCATTTGAGAAGCGGTCAGGCGGTTATCATCGCGGTAATAGGAAACCACATTACTTCTGTCGTCCCGCTTGCGGTCATCCCAGTTTTCATCATCGGTAAAGCTGGTATTATCTTTTTCATCCGAAAAAACCGTTTCAGTATTGATAGGGTAGCTGTTTTCATTATCATCTATAGATACTGTTCTCGATTCACGAAAACTTAATGTTTTATAAATCGGGTCGATGGTGCAATAATACATAGACCCGCCATTTACCTGGATGCGGCCCTTGTAAATAAGCACGGCATGGGAGCGGTTATCTTTAAAAGTTTTATAGCCGCGGTCGTTTGCAGGATAAAAATGATACACTTTCAGGTCATGCATTCCATGTGGCAAATCGGTAACGGTAATTGAAGAGCCATACCGGCGGAAATGCCTTCCGTCCAGCATAATAGTAAGCATTTTGCCGTCCCGCAGCTTTACCTGCATAGCGCCTCTTCTGATTTGTGCAAATGCAGCGTCTGCCATCCCGAGGAGAAAGAGGATGACAATGATTATTTTTTTCATATAAATAGATTGGTACAGTAAATATTTCTCAAAGACAATACATTTTTGTGAAAGATTAAAATCTCTTCAGTGATTTATTTTATTTCCCCAGCAATAATGCACATAAAATACCGGCCGAAACCCCTGCATTCAGTGACTCTGCTCCACCCAACCTGGGGATAGTCAGTTTGTGCGCACACAAATCAATCAGGTCCTGATGCACGCCCTTTGCTTCGTTGCCAATAATTAAAATGCCTTTTTCAATTCTTTTAAAATCATAAACATTATCGCCGCCCAGGGTAGCAGCCAAAGCCGGCAGCCTGTTGTTTTTGATAAAAGCGGTCAATTCCGTTTCATAAATCTTTACCCGCAGATGTGCTCCCATTGCTGCCTGCACCACTTTAGGGCTCCAGGCATCCACACAATCCGGTGCACAAACCACGTGTTGTATGCCAAACCAGTCGGCAATACGCAGAATGGTACCCATGTTGCCCGGGTCGCGAACGCCGTCAAGGGCAATGCACCAATCGTCTATATCTTCAAGGCTTGGCATTGTGGTGTCACTTACTACCAGCAGCACCTTATTGGGTGTCTGAAGGGTGGAGATGGATTTTAATTCTTCTTCGCTCACGGTAATGACACTTGCACCGGGATGTTTGGCAAGCAATTTTTTATTTTCATGGAGATAATCTTCCAGTCCTGCTATAATTTGTATTTTTTCAGCAGATTCCAGCCACTCGCCGGCAATTTTTTCACCTTCCGCAATAAAACACTTGTTTTCTTTACGAAATTTTAAGAGCGCTAATGAACGAATGTATTTACTTTGCGTTTTTGAGAGCATACAGTGCAAATCTAATTAATTGGCGGCAACCCCGATAATGACGAAAAAAGAATCATTTTACAACAACAGAAATCCGCTGCATTTTTTGTGGCTCTTGCTGCTGTTAGCCTATAGTTGCAATACAACAAAGCGTGTAAAAGAAGGCGAGCATTTATTGCGCACCAACAATCTCAATATCAAATCGGACCGCACCATTACCAACAAAGGTTTGCTCACCGATCAGCTCAATATCCTGGTTATCCAAAAGACAAATACTTACTGGAGTGGCATCTTTCCGTTCAAGTTGTGGAAGTACAATTGGCGCTCCACAAAATACATCAACAATTCGCAGGAGGAGCTACCCAAGTCAATTGAAAAGCCGGTTATCTATGACAGCGTTTTGCAGCAGCGCACTGTTGCCAATATGAAAAGTTTCCTCTTCAATCAGGGGTATTTTAATGCGATAGTAACGGACACGGTAAGGTTCAAAAAGAAAAAAGCATATGCTGATTATAATATTATTACCGGGGTCAATTATCTGATAGATAACGTAACCGTAGATGCTGATGACAGTGTAGTAGCTACCATATTGAGAGATGGCCTTAAAGGAACGCTGTTTACCAAAGAAAAGCAATACACCAAAGTACTGGCAGACGAGGAACGGGCAAGAGTCATTACCCTGATGCAAAACAATGGGTATTACAAATTCTCGCAGGACAATGTAGTATTTGAGCTCGATACCGTGAGCAAAGAAAAGTTCAGGGGTGCAGGCAACCTGTTTGAAAGTGCCATCAACTTTATTACGCTTCAGAAACGACAAAAGAAACTTTCACTGGATATAAAAATGATTATCCGGGCAGAAAACGATACTTCCATCTACAAACAATACCGGATTGGAAGAATGGTGGTGTTCCCTGATTTTACAG
The DNA here is from genome assembly GCA_002482815.1 of Bacteroidetes bacterium UBA7688. Lineage (GTDB taxonomy): Bacteria > Bacteroidota > Bacteroidia > Chitinophagales > Chitinophagaceae > Rurimicrobium. The sequence goes on along the minus strand of DLGS01000253.1, from coordinate 930 downwards.
GCCGTTCCGTGGCTTATGATTCCAACATGACGGTCCGCAAAGTTGACAGCATTACGTATCGTTATCACAAATATTTTGTACGGGAAGGGATTTTGCACAAGCAGATTTTTGTTCATCCGGGCGAGTTTTATTCGCGTAGCAACCACGAGCTGACCATCAATAAACTGAACGAGTTGGGTGTTTTCCAGATGGTGAATATTTATTTTGTCGAGGACACGGTGCACAGGAATCAACACTTATTGAATTGCTTTATCACCCTTAGTCCTTCCAAGCGCTCAGATGCTGGTGCTTCCTATGAAATAGCCAGTGCTACCACCTACAGGCTTGGAAACTCTGTCGGTATCAGCTATCGGGATAAGAATTTTTTCAGAGGAGCCAATTTGTTTACCATTTCGGCAACCGGAGGGATAGAAAGCGGCTATAATGAGAATGAGGGAAATACCATTTATGATCACTTTTTTCTGCAGAGCACTAATCTGGGTATTAATTCAACATTGTTGTTCCCGAAATTTCTTTCCCCCTTCCGCCCGCGATGGATTAATCCACGCAATCTTCCAAAGACGCAATTGCAATTGGGGGTAAACGTGCTCAATAGAATTGATCTGTTTCGCCTGACAAATATTTCTTCAACTTTTTCCTACAACTGGAAACGGAACATCACCCAGACCTGGGAACTGTCTCCTGTTTTTACCAACATCGTTCTGGCAGATATCAATCCTGCGTTTCAGTCCCGCGTGGATGCGAGTTCGTATCTGCGCAAATTGTACAGCCGTACTTTTATTGAAGGAGAAAACATGGCCTTTATTTTTTCTGACCAGGAAAAAAAGCAGGGCAGGAATTATAATTATGTCCGTATAGGCGTGGAAGAGGCAGGATTGCTGATGGCTGGACTCAATTACCTTCAAAAAGCCGTGAGAACGAAAAAGGAAG
>DLGS01000364.1 GCA_002482815.1 Bacteroidetes bacterium UBA7688 | reverse complement strand
GGTATAAAGTTTATCGGGAAATGGATAGTATTGCCATATCGGATGCCCCTCTGGTGCCATTATTTTACGATCAGCTGATGCATTTTACCCAAAACAATGTTCAGGGATTTTCAAGTAATCCAATGAATCTGATTGAGTTGAAAAGAGTAAAATTAATGCACAAAGATTAAAACGGATATCCAATTGCGAGATTGAAAATCAGGTTATCGCTGCGCCATTCCGGTGAACCAAAATCAATTTGTTTAAACACCCAGCGTTCGCCTTCCGGCAACCACGGCTTCCTTACCGGAATAGCCAAATCTAAACGAAGCATTAAAATTTTAAAATCAAATCGCAAGCCCAAACCTGCATCAGCAGCCAGTTCGCGCAGGAATTTACTGCTGAATTTGCCACCCGGGAAAGCCGGATTATCATTGTACAACCAAATATTCCCGGCATCAACGAAGAATCCCATTTTGAAAAATTTATAAATATTCACACGCATCTCAGAGTTGAGTTCTAACTTTAAATCTCCTAATGTCTGGATATAATTTGTCGTTCCTTTTTCCTGTTTCTCATTAAAGGTGCCCGGCCCAACCAGTCGCGACCTGAACCCGCGAAGACTGCTGTTTCCACCACTAAAAAACTGTTTGATGTTGGGTAATTGAGATGAATTTCCATAAGGCAAACCTGCACCTATCAATATCCGGTTAGCCCACACATTCTCGTTCGGATAGCGATGATAATACCTGAAATCAGTTTGAAACTTGGCATATTGAGCGTAGGTCTGTCCAAGAATTTCCTGTGGGTTAGTTTGATAATCTGCCTTCTGAATTGCGCCAATAACGATGGCCGAAAAGTCAGCTAAACCATCAAAATAATAATTATCGGGACTCGTACCGCTAACCTGTGTGTTATAAGTGAACTCATAAGTCGGTCCAATAATCAAACCATTAAACAAGAGATTGGCATAAGTAGCCTGAGTTGCAAGGCTGCTAAAAGTGTCGGTTTTTACGTAATTAATATTGAATGGATATAATTGGTGTTCTTTACGGATTGTTTCTTTCCAGTTGTAGCCGAACGATAATTTGTATGAATTGATACGCAGCAATCCTTGCTGAGATTCGTAACTGTAATTAGCCTTAACAATAGTGCGCGGGACAACAACACTGTTTGATTGAATGTGCGCAAACGGAACAACGAAATAAGGAAAAGAAAACCCGACCTGCCCGCCAACTGTGTAAATGCTGGGCTGTTGCGCTATACCGGTATATTGTGTTTCGAATCCTCCATTAAGCTTCACCATAAATTCTTCAGCGGCCCGGAATGTATTTCTGTTTCGCCAGCTGATACTCAGTTCGGAACCGGCACGACTGTCATTTTGTGTATTTGCACCAATTTCAAACCGCAGCGACTTTTTCGGAAACGCACTTAAATAATAGTACACATCCAGCAAGGTGTCTCCAACAGGATCAAACCTGTTTTTTACAAATTTGAAAGTATTCAGATTTAGAAGCCGGCTGATAGATGTATTCTGACGCGTCCGATTATAGATATCACCAGTTTGAAATATCAACATGTCCCTGAACAAAAAAGGCCTGTATTTTTTTCTTTTATCAACAATGTGAATGCCTTCGTACAGCACCGCATCACTTCTGTTTGTATCTCTGTTATTACGGTTGAGCTGATAATTTGTGTACAAATAAATATCATTAATGCGGTAAACATTATAAGCATTTTCCGGAACAGAATCCCTTTTAATACGCATACGCATATCGACCAGATGATCTCCGACTGTCGTGTCGGCTTCGATAAAAAGATAATCAGGTTTGAAAAAATAATACCCCTTTTCTTTCAGATTTTTTTCAATTCGCAAACGTTCCCCTTTTATCAATTCAAGATTATACGGTGCGCCTTTCTTAAGAAGAGTGGCTCCGGAGCTGGAATTTATCTCTTTTGCAACCTGAGAGGAAGAATCGTCCAGGAAATTCGTTTCACGGATTTTATACTGATAACCGGTTGTGATATCGAAATATGATTTGGCCTTTTTTCTTTTTACTTCCATTGTGCCTGCAACAGTGTTAAAAAAATAGCCGCGGTTTTGCAAAGCATTTTTGAGCAGTTTTTCGTCATAAGCGATATTGACACTACTTGCAAGAACAGGAGGTTCTCCAACTTTATTGCGCAACCAGTTTTTTAAACCTTTGGGTTTCTTAGGTTCTCCTGCAAAATTGTACAAACGCAATTTGATCCTCATGCCAAGAAACTTTTTATTGGGCACAGGCCTTACCGCATCGTTCAAATCTTTGCGCAATAATTTACGCTCCTTTTTTGAGGCAGCTTTATCATTTATACGAACGGTGGAACCAAGGTACAAGGATTCGCCCTGAGGCAATTTCTTTGTATTACTGCAAGACTGCAATAAGATAAACATTGCAAGAAAAGTGTAGAAAAATATGTGACGGCCGGCAGATTGCATTATTTTACAGTTGTAATGGGTTGTTGTTTTTCTTGACGTTGTTTCCTTCGCATTTCCATTTTCTTCTTGCTGATAAAAAGATTTTTGAACTTATTGTAGTCATAGCTTACGATAAAGTTCAATCCTGTTTCTGTAACAAATCCCTGGATAACACCCTGATCCTGGTTTTGGCGATATGCCCTCATCATGTACCTGTTGTCTGCAGAGAGACTATAATCAATTGCAAGGTTACCGGGAATTAAAGAGCTTTGATTGTTTCCTTGTGTTTGTGGACCCTCGAGCTCAAAATTATTTCCGATAGTCACTTTTAAACGATCATTCAGTAAACGTTTTGAAGCAGCAACATTTAAATCAGTCCGTTCTCTTCGTTGCCCTGATGTATAATCTTCGGTAGAAGCAAGGTCAACAGAAAGATCAACTCCATTGATCAATTGATTGGCAAACTGGTTTAATTGCTCACCTAAGAAACGGCTTACACTTTGCTTTGCAGCAAACTCTGCCGAATTCCCACTACCAGACGAAAAAGGATCATCTGTAATAAATCGCTTCAAAATCAACAATGCAAAAACCTGCTTATTCAATTCTGATGTATCAATGCGCAATTGATTTAATCTTGTCTGCACCAGTTGAACCGCTTCTGAAGAAATACGATAAGTCGTGTTTTCCGGAAGGACAATATCAAAATTCAAATCCGGCTCAAGCATTGGCCCTTTCATATGCATCTCAACATTAAAAGGCAGAGCCTGGCGGTAATAAATAAGCTGTGAAGCGTCGGGCACTTGCTTTTCAACTAAATCGTATGGTGCAACATTTGTTTTGTAAATAGCCGTTACATTCATTTCTGCAGCAAGGGGATCGCCGGCGAATGTGATGGTACTACCTTTTTGAATATCAAATTTTCGTTTGATCAGATTATAGTTCAGCTGATAAGCGCCTGAATGCAATTCGTATAATCCATTCAGAGAAAAACTTCCACCTCTGTCAATAGAAGTATTCAATGCAGCTTTACCACGAACACTTAAAAAATCACCGGTTGCCTGATCAATGATAACGTTGAACTCTGCTTCTTCGTCCGTTGTAATATTGACATTTATTTCAGAACCGGGAGATAAATTCGCGATCAACGTAGAATCTTTTGCAGGTATCGGCCTTAGTTTTGAAGCAGAATCCTTATCCACAAAAACCACAATTCCTGCCTGATCTTCCAAAGCCAAGCCTCTGTCCGGCAAAACTACAGTGACATTTGTTCCCTTCTGAATATTCAGACTGCCATTCACATTCGGTTTGGTCAGGCTTCCATCAATATTGAGGTTAGTGGTAAAAATCAGATTGCCATAAAACACTTTATTGTCAACTTTGGTTGAACTAAGTGCTTTCCAGTTCTTTGCTTTCACCTGCAAGTCAAGCATCATATTTTTATAGTCGCTTGTCACAATATTTCCATTGATTGTTGCCGCCTGGCCGGAACTATCCAATATTTTGAACTGGTCAAAGCGGAGTCCATTTTCACTCAAAATTATTTTCTCCTGCGGCATTTTAAAGGTTGCATTTAAAGCGGATACTGTCGTTTTCAGATTATCCGTATTAATGGTTCCTTCTAAGAGTGGCTTAGCAACGGTTCCTTTCGCGGTAATTTTTCCTTTTACAAAACCTGAGCTGTTTCTTATTTGATTTTGAGTAAGCCCTTCAAATGTTTTCAGGTTAAGCGCATTCAGCAAAAGCGTAAAATTGAAATTGTTTCCGTTTACAAGCTTAGTGTAATAATCTCCCTTAACCTGGATATCATTCCCATTACCACTAACATCCAGCTGGGCGTTAATTGTATTAGCATCAGAATTGGCTGCTTTTAAAACAACATTTCCAATTGTGTCTTCTAAAACTGAAAGCTGATTAATTGAAAAATTTGCTTCAACAAGAGGTACAGGTTTCATTTGTTTCAACTGAGCTTTTCCGGCCAGTACGCCATCTGCAAAAAGCGTGTCTCCGGAAACCATTTCCATGATGTCTGACAAGTGAAAATTATCAATACTTGCGTTGATTGGTGCATTAAAAACAGGTGTTTCACTGTTTACTGCAATGGTGGCTCCGTTGCCGGTCAGGCTGACATTCTGAACATAGAATCCTTCCGCACCAAAAACTACTTTATTTGGTTGTGCAACATCCCAGTTTGTATAATTCAGCATCAAACCTTCTTTCAATGAAAGGGATTGATTTGTGCCTTCCTTTTGAAGTGTTGCACCGATAGCAAATCTTTTTTTACCCTCTTCGTCTTCTGTTTTAATATCCGCAGCAATGAGATTAGCGTCAACTTTTCCAACAACAGTGGTATTCAGCAATTGTAATTTCCCTTGAGAAAAACGATCAAGCTCAATATTATAATTAAGCCCGGAATCTCTTTCCGTGAGTAAAAGATTAAAACCCTGCAAATTATTTTCTCCATAAATAACCTGTGGCGCAGATGCCGTTAAATCAAGGCTTGCTTCATTCATCGACGCATTAATCCTTACTGTATCCAATCGCTTCATTTGCGGCAAAAACGCTTCCAGAAACGGATTGTTATAAATAGTTGCCGCTACATTTAAGTTATACGCTGATGGCAATAGGACTTTTGCAGAATCTGATTTGTCCGTTGTGACAGCTTTTGCAACAGAAATAGAATCTTTTGCTTTTTCCATTTTATAATGACGGTCAATATGCTCCTGAATAGCCGCCGGAATTTTTGCCAAAGGAATTTTTCCACTGATAGCAGCTTGCATGAAATCCAGGTTGGCAACAATATTTTGTCCGCTGTCGGCATTAGGTTTTGAGGAAACATAAATGCTGTCGAGCGCATAAACAGAAGAATTGGCAGCAACTACCGGATTTTTAATTGTTATCACGCCATCGGGATAGTCGGGATTCAGTTCAGGTACATCTGCATGAATATTGGCCTGAATCCGCATTTGCTCTTTGTAGAATTTCAATGCCTGCAAGTCCATACTATCAATAATCAAATCGGCCAGAAAGGAAGGATACTTATTACGCAAATCCGCAACGGCATTCATCGTCAAATGCGCATTAGGATCGGCAGACACCAAATGTAAATTCCCTTGCTGCGCGGCCATTTTTCCATCAAAGTTTACGTCACGATAAGCATAACCTTTTACCATAGCAGACTTAACCGAACCGTTAATTTCTGCTGTCATTTTCTTTACATCAAAACTATTTCCTTTAACTTTTAAGTATGCAGTAACCGGCCCGACAAGTGTATCCTTTTTGATAATCCTGCCAATATTGAGCGACTCTGTTTGTACGATCAAATCATAAATTTCACGTCCTTCTCCTTTCGACATTCTCAACAAACCTTTTATCGTTGCATTGCCATCGGTACTTTTAAGATTAAGGTTGGGATAATAATCTTTTGCTGTGCCGGAAAGTTTACCGTTAATACTGAATGCGTCCGGAAGCCTTACGTTCTCGCGGGCTTTTGCAGGAATGAAATCATTAAGATCATTTCTGGTGGAAATCAATTTTTGAATATCAAAATTATAACCCAACTTATTTGCATCAGGCAAGCCGGTAAGCTTTCCCTTCAAATCAATTTCTGTGCTTTTTAATGCAGTTAAATGAAATCGGCTAATGTCCAGATTGTTCATAAAACCGTTTAATAAGGCATCGAATTTAAAAGAAGACTTTGTCTGATTTTTAAACATTTCCTGCTGACGAAGCTGAGGAGCAAACAACAAAACGTCCTGCATACCAACCACACAGTTTTTCAACTGAACATTCAACTGTAAGGCTTCCAGATTTTTACTCAGAGAGGCTATTGAAGGGTATTTAACGATGATATTATCCTGCAAAACGGTATAAGGAGTTTTGAGGTAAAGCTTATTCAGCCGTGCGATAGTGTCGTTGTAAAAAAAGTTTGTCCGCAATTCCTGTACAGACAATCCGCTTTTCTCATTCAATGATAATTGTTGCACATTCCCGGAAATAGCACTGTCAGAATAATCAATTTTTTCAGCTTTAAAGTTTAAAGAAGAAATGCCCAGATGTCCATAATCGATTCCGTCTTTTTGCCTGGCGAGATTTTCATTATCCATTGCAAAATCAATCCCCGAAAGTTTGATTTTTTTAACGGTGATTGCCCAGCCTTGTTGATTTAGCGTATCAACAATGCCTTCTACTTTTTTCGGAACAGATGAATATTTTCCAATAACAACTTTAGCACTTGTATTATCCAACACCAAATCTTTGACATCAATCCTTTGTTTATCAAGGTCGATGTTGTCAGGGTGAGCCAACAAATTTTTCATGTTCAGGTCGAATAAAAAATTGGTAAGCTTACTTTGGAAATTGAAAGCTATATCTTTTAAATCCAACTCATCCGCGGCCAAGGTCAAAGGTTTTGATTTGCTAGTATCGCTGCTAACAATCAAAGATGTATCCTGAATAAACGAAGACCTCAAGCCCTTTACTGATAAGCTTTTCAAGCGAAAAACCATTTGTGCCGGATCCAGCTCTTTCATCCTGACTTTTAATTGTTGCAAATCAAGAGCCAGATTAATCCCTCCTGTGCCATCGTCAAACCGGATATGAATATCTTTCAAATTGACCGTTCCGACATCAAAAACAAAAGGAGAAGATGTGGTATCTTTTGGTTTGGGCGTGGCACTTGTATCTTTTGACGCAAAAGCTTCTATGATATACGTAAAGTTGTAGTTGGTATCAGGCTTGTTGCGATGAACATTTGCATACACGTTTTCCAACACAAGATCATTAACAGAAACCTTGCTGTTAATGAGTTTCAGCATGTCAATATCAACCTTCAGCAGATGAACTGACAATAGCGTGTCCTTATTTTGGTCCTTCAAAAGAACATCGCGGAGGCCAACCATTTTTGGGAAAGAATATTCAACAGCCCCGATATAAACCTCAGTTTTTAATTTGCCACGAAGAAAGGCCAGAGCCTTATCTCTTACAAACCTTTTACCAGGCGGACTGATAATAAAAAGCACAGCTATAAAAAGCAACAAAATGATGCTTCCGAGGATGTACAAAGTGATTTTAAAAAATTTCCGCATTCTATTTTGTCATTGGTGCAAAAACACCGCGGTGCATATTACAGCTATAATGCGGGTTTATGCTTTCATAATTTTATTAAATGCTTACAAGATTATACTACTCCTGTTTTATACAATCTTTCATAGCCTCACTCATCATACAATAGGCGGTGTTTTTCAGCTCTTCCAAATCTTCTAATGTCAAGCCATCAACCGGAATAACATCCAATACAAATGCCCTGTTTTTTCCCGGCCAGATCTTCCACCAGTGGCTATAATGCCATCGTTCTTTAGTATCTGGAAACAGAATTGGCAATATTGGTTTACCCGAATTGATAGCTAATCTGAATGCTCCATCGTAAAAAGATTTCATTGGTTCCTCACTTTCATTAAAAGTCCCTTCAGGGTACAGGAAAATGCTACACTCATTTCGCAAAGCCCGCCACATGAGACGCATACTTTTTGCCCGGCTGTATGGATTACTCCTGTCAACCATCAGGGCCATTTGACCATAGATAAATCCAAACACCGGCGCTTTGGAAAGCTCTTTTTTGGCAAGCGGTCTGAAATACCAGGGCAATACATCAAAAATAACAATCGGATCCAGATAGGAAACATGGTTTGAAACAACTACATATCTGTCAGTATCAGGGATTTTTCCGTTTAATCGGACCGGCATTCCGGTAAGCCATAACCATACCCGTGCCCAGATCCGGGAAAGCATCCACATTTTTTTGCGGTAAACTTTGTTGTTTGGAATACTAAACAACAAATAAAAGGGCAACACTATAAAAAGTGTTGCCGTAAAAATTAAAATCACATACCCTGTATAAAAGGGTTGTAGTATTTTTCGAACCATGTAAAAGTTACATTCCCGGGAATAAAGGGCGACCTATCATCTCGCGGAATGGCCATGGGATTGATACCAATATTGCTACCAACGACAGCAACGAAAAGATAAAGATTCTTTTAAATTTTGCGGTATCATCCATCTGTTTTTTTGTAGCCGCGAATGCAACGTGTGCAAAGATGATTGCCAGGAACATTCCAACTGTATGTTCAATAGCAAAAAAGCGGCTAAGACTATCTTTCATCACACTTGCCATTCCCTGATTCTGAATATTTTTCACACCCCATGCGCCGGTAAAATAAAGAGCCAGACCCAACAAAAGTTGAATATCCATTGATATCATAAAAAACAAAGGCATCTTCCGGTCTGATGCACCAAATGCTTTTTTACTATTCATACCACTGAAACTCTTGATGATGGTAAGCAGGGCTAAAATTATAACTACCCAGCGCAGAAAACTATGTGCATGTATCATTGATAAATTGATTTTTATTATTGAAGCAAATGTAAGGGAATCATCTTTAAAATTATTTAAGCTTTAGCTTATTATGTATCATTGCATCATTATAAGATTGCCTGAACGCTCTTAAATAATCAAAGTGTTGCTTTGCAAGTGAATCTTTACTGTTAAGGAGGTTGGTCTTATTCAGTTTGTCGTTTATTGCATCATAAAAACCATCAGGATTTTTCCCCCAGGCATGGAGGAAATAATTATCCATTGTCCATAATATTTCTCCATTCCAATGCTGAACAGTGTATCGATACTGTGCCTCAGAAAAAACACTGTTTCCAAAAGCAAAAAACGAATCGGTAAAATCCAGATAATCCATTACCGAAGGAAGGATATCAATTTGCTGGGTGAGGTATTCATTCGTACCTTTTAATGAAGTATCCCCGGGAGAAAAATAAACAATTGGTATAGCAAAACGTCCTTGATGGTAATGATAGTAATCGTCATTTGAAAGTGGGGAGCAATGATCTGCCACTACAATAAACAAAGTATTATTGTACCAGGGTTGCATTTTTGCTGATGCAAAAAACCTTCTAAGTGCAAAATCTGCATAGCCGATCGTTTCATGGATCTCCAGATCGCCCTTTGGGAATATGCCTTTATACTTTTCGGGAATTTTATAGGGTTGGTGAGAACTTAAAGTAAATACAGATGCTAAAAAAGGTTCTTTTAAAGACGCAGAAATATCGTCGACTGCATACTGCAGAAAGGGTTCATCCCAGATGCCCCAGTGGCCATCATAATCCGTCTTATCGGGGTATTCATTTCTTCCTTTGAAATGCTGAAACCCCGCGTTTCGTGCAAACAGGTCAAAACCCATGGTGCCATTCGACCCGCCGTGATAAAATGCTGAACTATACCCTTTTTTTGACAAGAGGTTTGCCATAGAAGTTATCGCATTGGCACCATAAATATTAGTGGTAAACGGTTCTTCCTGCAGCGTTGGAATGCCCGCCAGTATTGCCGGAATTCCATCAGCCGACCTGTTTCCATTTGCAAAAGCATTTGTACAGACAAGCGATTGTTTCATCAGGCTATCCAAAAAAGGAGTATAGCTCTTCATTCCCCCGATTCCTGTAAATTCTTTCGAAAAACTTTCTAAAATAACAACGACAACATTCTTCTTTTTAAAGTCCTGTTCTGAATAATTTTTTGTGGTGTTGAGATATTTTTTCAATGTTTCCCGGTCATAATAAACCTCCTCTTCAAGTCGTGCGTTTTGAAAACTGGAAATAATAGAGAAGGGTGTATTCAAAACAATTGCTGCATATTTACTGTCAACGCATTCTCCTACATTCCGTATGCCAATCGGAACATATTGCATCCCTCCGCGTATACCAATAATGCTGACGATAGCAACACAAACAAAAATGAATACCGACTTCCAAAAATTATTTTTTTCATCAGGCTTTGGTGATGTCAGTAAAACAATTTTATTGTTGATTTTTATAAAAGCAAACAACATCAGCATAGCACCAACTGGCACGAACCAAAAATCTACCAACAGGCCTGGAAGTAAATTTAAAAAATCAGCTTTTCGACTTATCAAATCCAAGATGTCAGCCGTAGCCCGCTTTTTATTGTAAGGAAAATATGCCCAATCTGCGAATTCAAATAAGAAAGCAAGGCTATTTAAAAAAATAAAAATCACCTGATTCGCCCTTTCCCACCATAATAAACGAAGGGGGCGAAAAGGGATAAACAGCAAAAAAATGTAGAAAGAATTAACAGAGAGAATAGCAGAAATATCAAAGCGAAGTGCGTAAAAAGCAACTTTCAAAAACCCGGTATAAGTCACGTCTTCAAACTCTTTCAGGTTAATTGCTGTGAAAATGCACCGGCTTATAAAATAGAAAATTATAAGCAATAGAAATTGAAGAAGAAATCGTTTTAACCTGCTTTGAACCATCTATCGCAAATCGATTTCTGTATTATCACCAATATTTAGACTTTGGCTGCTTCCTCGTACAAATGCATCATTCCCAATGATAGAACCATGAAGAAGAACATCTTCCAGTTCGGCATAAGAACCAATAATTGAATTCTTAATAATTGAAAATTCGATTTTGGTAGACTCTCCAATAGTAACGTTAGGGCCGATGATTGAGTTTTTGATTACACAACCTTTTGCAATGCTTACCGGGTGAATAATAACAGTATCCAGTTGAGCTTCAGCACTGCGGTTGTCCGTTTTTTTCAACAAAGTCGCGTTTGTTGTCAAAAGCGTTTCCTTCTTTCCGCAATCAAACCAGGTATTAACCTTGAAAGCATCAAAACGAACTCCGTTCTTACAAATCATGAATTCCAGCGCATTGGTTAAAGGATATTCTCCTGACGGCATGGGTTCTTTTTGCAAAACCGCATCTAATGCTTCAAACAAGATTTTCGTTTCTTTGATAAAATAAATCCCAACCATTGCCATGTTGGATTTGGGTATCAGTGGTTTCTCAATTACGTGCAGAACTTTATCATTTTCTCCTAATTCTGCCACACCGAAACTTCTGGGATCATCTACTTTTTGCAATCCAATCAATGAAACCGGACTGTTAAAGACTTTTTTTAAATCATAATCGCAGATGGTATCGCCCAGCACGATAATAATTTCTTCGTCTTCAATTTTATCCCGGGTAAGCCAGATGGCATGCCCGGTACCCTTCCTGTCATTTTGTGTTACAAAACTGCATTTCAGTTGAGGATATTGGTGTGCTACATAATCCTGGATTTTTTCGCCGAGATAACCGATTACGAAAACAAATTCAGAAACTCCCGCATCAATCAGCTGATCGACAATAACACTTAAGATTGTCTTTCCTGCAATCGGAATCAGAGCTTTGGGTTGAGTATACGTTAAGGGTCTCAATTTTGTGCCGGCGCCGGCAACAGGAATAATGGCTTTCACTGGATAAATTTTTTATTGAATAACAAAGCGACAAGCTGTATCTGGCAAATGTAGTGACAAATTCAGCCAAACCTAATTCAAAAAAAAGGCCTGAAATGAAAACATCAAATCAGGCCACACAATATTGGGTTAAAATTTAGATTTTCCAGGCTTCAACATCACTGCTGTTATCTTCCACCGGTGCGGCAGCAACCGCGATTGTTTCGGTAGGTTCTTCTATTGCCAGTTCAGATGCTGTACTGTCATTGCTAATCTGTTCTGCTTTATTTTGTTCGTATTGCTCCTGATCGTCTGCATGATTAAAGGCGTCAAAATCAAAATCAGGCATTAAGTCCGTTTTTACATAATTCACTGTTTCTACCAGGGCTTCTGCAAACTTGTTGAAATCTTCTTTATAAATAAACATTTTATGTCTATCGTAACCATCATCTTCAAATCGCTTTTTACTTTCAGTAATTGTAATGAAGTAATCGTTTCCGCGTGTAGCTTTTACGTCAAAGAAATAAGTTCTTCTTTTTCCGGCTTTTACTCTTTTGCTAAAGATGCTTTCATTATTACGGTTGTTGTCGCCGTAGTTTTTGTTGTCGTACGCCACTTTTCGTGAGTTTTAGTTTTAAATATATCTGTTACAAAAATAAAAAAGTACTTCAATAAACCAACTATTTTTTACGCCGCTTATTTATTTAGGTAGAAATAAAATTCTTTTTTGTTTTTTCAAAAAAGCCACTATATTTGCAACCCAATTGAAAACGGTGCGATAGCTCAGTTGGTAGAGCAATGGACTGAAAATCCATGTGTCGGGGGTTCAAATCCCTCTCGCACCACTCTCAAAAATGTGTAAACTTTCTGGTTTACACATTTTTTTTGCTCCAACTTCTCTTGCCTGTTCATATTAATCTTTAGGAAGTTCTAAAGTTGCTTATACAATATGTTGTGTACTCCCTGAAAATTGTAATGTTCAAAATAAGCGTTTTATTGAATTCAATAATTGTTTTTCGCTATATTTGATTAGACAATTATTAACAGAATTTAAATTTTCGGTTAAGTCTTTCCTTCTACCTTTGGCAAAATTTGAACAAAATACGTTTTTGGTCTAAACGTAAAAACTTCAGGGTTGCTAATGGCAATATTTTTATTCATCTTAAAACACAATGTGAATGCGTAAAAAGCTACACGATAAAGTTAGCGCATATACGGCAGCAGACGAAGTTCGGGCAACAGGTACATATCCTTATTTCAGAGCTATCTCTTCCGGTCAGGATACAGAAGTCATCATAGATGGTAAGAAAGTTTTGATGTTTGGATCAAACTCTTACCTTGGTCTTACCAGTCATCCTAAAATAAAAGAGGCCGCACAGGCCGCAATACAAAAGTATGGCACTGGTTGTGCAGGCTCAAGATTTTTAAACGGCACCCTTGATCTTCATATAGAGTTAGAAGAAAAGCTTGCACGCTTTACCGGTAAAGAATCAGCATTGATATTCAGTACTGGCTTTCAGGTTAACCTCGGTGTTTTGGGTACGCTAACCGGTCGCCACGATTATTTGTTAATTGATGAATGTGACCACGCCTCTATTATAGACGGAACACGCTTATCTTTTTCAAGAGTTATTAAGTATCGCCATAATGACATGGCAGACCTTGACCAAAAGCTCAGCAAATTGCCGGAAGACGCAATTAAATTGATTGCTGTTGATGGTGTATTTAGCATGGAAGGCGACATTGTGGATTTGCCCGGCATCGTTGCTCTTTGTGAAAAACATGGCGCAAGCATTATGATTGATGATGCACATGGATTAGGCGTCATTGGAGATGGAGGAGCCGGTACTGCTGCTCATTTTGGTCTTACGGATAAAGTAGATTTGATTTCAGGAACATTCAGTAAGTCGCTTGCATCATTAGGAGGCTTTGTGGCTTCCGATCATGCAACAATTGATTACCTGAAGCATCACGCACGGGCACTAATCTTTAGTGCAAGTATGACTCCTGCTTCGGTAGCTAGTGTTATAGCTGCTATGGATATAATGGCAAATGAGCCGGAGCGCATTGAGAAGCTGTGGAAAAATACACATTATGCAACTAAATTGTTGCGCGAGGCAGGGTTCAATCTTGGGGCATCCCAAACGCCAATATTACCTATCTATATCCGCAATAACGAAATGACATTTATGATTACAAAATTGCTGCAGGATGACGGCATTTTTGTGAACCCCGTAGTATCGCCGGCAGTAGCTCCTGAGGATACATTGATTCGGTTTTCATTGATGGCAACACACACTTTTGCACAAATTGAAGAGGCGGTTGGAAAACTAATAGTGGCATTTAATACGGCCAAAAAAATGAGTACAGCAATACAAACCGTCTGATAAATATTCGGACAGATTCCACATCAAAAGAGTTAGCTATTCTTACCGAATACAATCAAAATATTAAAGCATGATAGAAATCATAGAGGTAAAGTCGCAAAAACAACTGAAACAGTTTATCAGTTTTGCGGATACACTATACAAAACCAATCCTTACAGGGCCACACCCTTGCATAGTTTGGAAATTGCGACATTAGACTGGTCGAAAAACCCTGCTTTCGAATATTGTGAAGCTGCATACTTTTTAGCTTACAGGGATAATAAAATTGTGGGTCGCATAGCAGGTATTATTAATACTAAATCTAATGAGCTTTTTAATGAGAAATGTGTACGGGTAGGTTGGTTAGATTTTATAGATGACGAAAAGGTTTCGCAAGCATTATTTGCGACCGTTGAAAATTGGGGTGTATCCAAAGGCATGAATGTAGCCAAAGGCCCCTTAGGCTTTACTGATATGGATTTGGAAGGGATGCTTGTTGAAGGTTTTGATGAAATGAGCACGCAAGCTGTTCTGTACAATCATGCTTACTACCCCACGCATATCGAAAAATGGGGCTACAAAAAAGATGTCGATTGGTTACAGTTTGAAATAAAAGTACCGAAGGAGGTGCCACAGCGCATTAGCAGGATGGCGAATATTGTAATGGAAAAGTATGGATTGCGCGTCCTGAAAGCTAAAAGCTCGAAAGACTTTTTGCCTTATGCCGAAAAGATGTTTCACACACTCAATGGGGCTTTTCAGGAGTTGTATGAATTTGTACCCTTGTCGGATGCTCAGATAAAGCATTACACCAAGCTTTATTTTTCATTGATTAACCCAAAATATGTATGTTTTGTTATCGACGAGGATGATGATGTTGCGGGTTTTGGCATTTCTATTCTCTCTATTTCCAAAGCACTCATAAAAGCAAAAGGTAAACTATACCCATTTGGCTTTATCCACATTCTTAATGCTCTGTATCGCAACGATACGGTAGATATGCATCTGCAAGGGGTAAATCCAAAATATAAAAAGAAGGGTGTGCTGACCATTTTTTACAACGAGTTGATGCAAGCCTATATTGATAACGGTATAAAAACTGCCATTACAAGCCATATTTTAGAAAACAACCACGATTCATTTGGAATGTTCGAAGCATTTGAACATCGCCAACATTTAAGAAGGCGATCGTATACGAAGGACCATCTTAAAACACAAAGCCTGTAAGATTTTTTTGATGAATAACAATAAAAAAATATTAATTACGGGGGCAAGTGGGTTTGTAGGCTTTCATCTTATAGAAGCTGCCTTAAAGGCAGGCCTTGAGGTTTTTGCCGCAGTGCGCGCCAGTAGTGTTACGGAGCAACTCAAGCATTTGAACATCAATTTTACAACGATTGACTTTTCTGATAAAGAAGCAATCAGAAAAAATTTTGAAGAAAACAGGTACGATTACATTATTCATGCTGCAGGAATGACAAAAGCCCGCAGCCTCGATGAGTACAACAATGTAAATGCACAATACACACAAAATCTGGCAGAAGTTGCAGACGCTTTTCAGGTGAAAAAATTTGTGTTTTTGAGCAGCCTGGCATCAGTTGGTCCGGTAAAATACGATGACGAAACCGGTGTGGCAGAGAATGGCAAACCTCAGCCTGTTACCGATTACGGACAAAGTAAATTGCTGGCAGAAACAATGCTGGCGCGAATAGAAAATTTGCCTGTAATTATACTTCGCCCCACTGCAGTATACGGGCCGAGGGAAAAGGATATTTTTATATGGTTCAAAACACTTAATACAGGGCTGGAGCCCTATATCGGACGCAAAAGTCAATGGTTGAGTTTTGTCTATGTAAAAGACCTGGCAACACTGGCTGTAAAAGCGCTGACTTCGGAAACACAAAACGGCACGTACAATATTACAGATGGAAATGCTTACGGAAGATATGAACTGGCGGCTCTTTCAAAGAGAATTCTGAACAAAAAAACGTTGAAATTTCATGTTCCAATGAGTTTGGTGAAAATGATAGCGGGTGGATTGGAAAAAATAAGCAGCGCAAATAAGCCACCAACCTTAAGCCTGGAAAAACTAAATGAATTGGCTGCGGAAAACTGGAAGTGCAATATCGAAAGGGCCAGAAATGAATTAGGGTATGAGCCAAAGTATAACCTGGAAAGCGGTTTGCAGGAAACATTAAAATGGTACAAAGAAAACAAGTGGCTTTAGATTTTTTAAGGCCTTTTAATAACGAAACATTTTGCGCACCGCGCAATGATTAAATAAAAACAACAAAAACAAATGGAGTATCAAATCAAAAATGCCGAAGGGAAATTAGGCATCCTTATTCCCGGACTTGGCGCGGTAGCTACTACCGTCATCGCAGGAGTTGAAGCGATAAAAAAAGGATTGTCTCAACCTGTCGGATCTTTGACACAAATGGGGAACATCCGTCTGGGCAAACGCACAGAAAACCGCTACCCGCTCATTAAAGATTTCGTGCCTTTGGCTGGCCTTAATGAAATCGCTTTTGGTGGCTGGGATGTTTACGAAGATAACGTTTACCAATCTGCAATGAATGCAAAAGTGTTGGAGCCAACCTTGTTGATGGCCATCAAGCCTGAGCTTGAAGCAATCAAACCAATGAAAGCGGTTTTCGACAGAGATTATGTAAAAAACCTGGATGGCACCAACATCAAACAAGCTGCCACCAAAATGGATCTGGCAAATGCTTTGATGGAAGATATAGCCAACTTTAAAAAAGAGAACAACTGCACCCGCGTTGTGATTGTTTGGTGTGCTTCTACTGAAAAATATATTGAAGAAGGTGCTGTTCACCAAACAATCGAAGCTTTCGAAGAAGGCCTTCGCAACAATGACGTAAACATTGCACCAAGCATGATCTATGCTTATGCTGCCTTGAAGTCTGATGTGCCATTTGCAAACGGCGCACCAAATCTTACTGTTGATATTCCTGCATTAGTTTCTTTGTCGAAAGAATTGAATGTTCCAATCGCAGGTAAAGATTTCAAAACCGGTCAAACCTTGATGAAAACCATTGTTGCACCGGGTTTACAAGCACGCGCTTTGGGTGTAAGAGGTTGGTTCTCTTCCAACATTCTGGGTAACAGAGACGGTTTGGTTCTGGACGATCCGGATAATTTTAAAACAAAAGAAGTTTCGAAACTGAGCGTTCTGGAAGAAATTCTGAACGCAGATATTAACCCTGAATTGTATGGAGATCTGTACCACAAAGTACGCATCAACTACTATCCTCCTCATGGTGACAATAAAGAAAGTTGGGATAACATTGACATCTTCGGATGGTTAGGTTATCAAATGCAGATCAAGATTAACTTCCTTTGCCGCGACTCTATCTTAGCTGCACCTATTGTATTGGATCTGGCTTTGTTTATGGATCTGGCTCACCGTGCAAACATGAGTGGAATTCAGGAGTGGTTGTCTTTCTACTTCAAAGCACCACAAACTGCAGAAGGCCTGAAAGCTGAACATGATATCTTCAAACAATTGATCAAGCTGCAAAATACTTTGCGTCACATGATGGGTGAAGATCTGATCACACATCTTGGTCTTGATTATTACCAGGAACTGGTAGAATCTCTATAAAACTATACAGAAGGAAATGTTGCACAGCACATTTTGTGCAACATTTCCTCTTCATACAATGAAAATTATTGCAAGCATATTTGGTATTGGCTACATCGGAAAAGGTGGTGGTACCGTTGCTGCTATAGCCGCTGCTTTGCTTTGGTATTGTCTTCAACTCAATATCGGACAACAAATAATCCTTGTTATCATTACGATGATTTTAGGTGTTTGGGCAGGCAATGTGGTTGAAAAAGACTGGGGGAAAGACAGCAGTAAAGTAGTGATTGATGAGGTAATCGGATTATTTATTGCAATGCTTTTTATTCCGGCAAATTCAATTCCTCTTTTAATTATCGGATTGATTTTATTTAGATTTTTTGACATAGCAAAACCGCTCGGGGTGCGAAGAATGGAGCAATTGAAAGGCGGCTGGGGTGTGATGATGGATGATGTACTGGCAGGAGTTTACGCAAATATTATACTTCAGGTAATTGTCTTTTCAAAAGTCCTGGAACAGTTTTTATGATACAGTTTTTAAAGGCTCAGGCATCTTCACTAATGGCAACCGCTGCAGATTTCATCTGTACAGTTGTGTTGAAGGAAGTATTCGGAGTCTGGTATTTTCTTGCAAATATTATTGGCGTAACAACAGGTGGTGTTGTCAATTTCTTTATCAACCGCGATTGGGTTTTTGAAGGACGTGAAAAAGAAATAAAATTTCAGGCTATAAGGTATTTTATTACCTGGACCGGAAATCTTGTACTGAATGCATCAGGTGTATGGTTGCTTACTCAATTCGGACCATTTAATTATATCGTTTCAAAAGT
Organism: Bacteroidetes bacterium UBA7688; assembly: GCA_002482815.1. GTDB lineage: Bacteria > Bacteroidota > Bacteroidia > Chitinophagales > Chitinophagaceae > Rurimicrobium. Next base: position 25,787 of record DLGS01000364.1, on the reverse strand, counting down.
TATTGTTTCTCTGATTGTAGGCTGGACTTACAATTATTTTCTTCAAAAGAATTTCGTTTTTAAATAGAACAACATTTTTATGTTTCGTAAATCAGGAGTACTTTTTATCCTCTTAATTTGTTACTCCATCACCTTATTTGCTCAAAGCACGTTTGTGAATGGCACCGTAACTGATGCCAAAACAAATGAGCCCATGTCATATGTTGCCGTATTCTTCCCGGGAACAAATGTAGGAACAACTACAGACGACAATGGAAATTATTCCATCAAGATTGACGGGACACCTTCAATGGTGCGGTTTTCGTCAACCGGGTATAAAACAATTACAAGAAAAATTGAAGCCGGTAGCCAGACAATTAATATTGCAATGGCAGAAGACAGCCGTTTGTTGAAAGAAGTGACGATAAAACCAGGGAAACAACCACGGTATCGAAATAAAAACAATCCGGCAGTTGAATTAATCCGCGAAGTCATTTCGCACAAAGAGTCAAACCGTTCAAAAAATTATGACTTCCTTTCCTACCAGGAATATGAGAAACTCCAGTTTTCCCTGAGTAATTCCACAGAGAAAATGCGCAAAAATTTTCTGGTGAAAAAATATGCATTTATCGCCAGCAGCGTAGATACAACGACTTTGGAAGGCAAAGCAATCCTTCCGGTTTTTATGCAGGAGAATCTTTCCCAAATATATTACCGCCGCAAACCTGAAAAAACAAAGAAAGAAATCATTGCTGAGAAACGCATCACTTTCGATGAAACCTTTATCGACAACAATGGTCTTACCGCCTACCTGAAACACGTTTATCAGACTGTCGATATTTACGAAAGCAATATCACCATTGTTACCAATCAGTTTTTGAGCCCTATCGCAGATTTGTCTCCAACGTTCTATAAATTTTACATCATAGACACCACAATGTTGAATGGCTATCCGCTAATTCAACTTGCCTTTGGGCCCAGAAACAAAGCAGACTTTTTATTCCAGGGCTCAATGTTTGTTACGCTGGACGGACATTATGCAGTACAAAAACTGGATATGAAAATCAACAAACAAATTAATTTAAACTGGGTAAAGGATTTAAATATTCATCAGGAATTTGAGTTGAACAGCGATAAAAGATATCATCTGGCCAAAAGCAAATTGTCAGCAGATTTCGGATTGACTAAAAATGGAGATGGAGGGCTATACGGAGAACGAGCTGTTTCATACAAGGATTATACCATTGCGGAAAACTTGCCCGACTCATTATTTAAAGGTGACGCCGTTACGCATAGAAAAGAGGCCGACAAAAAGGATGATCAATTTTGGGACAGCAACAGGCACGACTCATTAAGCATAACCGAGCAAGTCGTGTATAAAAATATTGACAGTCTTCAAAACACTAAATCCTTCAAAAGAACACTGAATACTGCTACTATTTTATTGGCGGGTTATAGCAAAGCAAGTCCTTATGTAGAAATTGGCCCTTTTAATACCTTTTATAGCTTTAACCCTGTAGAAGGCTTCAGAGGCAGGCTTGGTGGTCGTACAACGCCAAAACTGAGCAAGAATATCTATTTCGAGACTTATGCTGCTTATGGTTTTAAAGACGAAAAATGGAAGTATTATTTTGGCGGAATATATTCTTTTACCAATCGTTCGATTTATGAATTTCCAACGAATAAGCTTGCTGCAAATTTCCAGCGTGATGTAAAAATTCCAGGACAGGAATTACAATTTATCCAGGAAGACAACATTTTCCTTTCGTTCAAACGTGGGGTGAATGACAAATGGCTGTACAATGATATTTACAACATAGATTACCTGCACGAATACAACAATCACTTTTCGTACAAGCTTGCTTACAAAAACTGGAAGCAACAGGCGGCAGGAGGTTTGCATTACTATAATGATGCAACCGGAAAACCCATTGAAAGTCTGACAACTTCGGAAGTTTCTCTTGAACTCCGCTGGGCACCGAATGAAGAATTTTACCAGGGAAAACTTTACCGGATTCCTTTACCCAACCGGTATCCGGTGTTCACCTTGCGTGGCATCGCGGGCTTCAAGGGCTTACTGGGCGGACAATACAATTATCAAAACCTGAGTGGGCATATTTACAAGCGGGTATATCTTTCGCAATTAGGCTTTACAGATATTGTGCTGGAAGGTGGTTACATTTTTGGCAAAATACCTTTTCCTCTTTTGGACATTCATCGCGCCAACCAGAGTTATTCATACCAATTGCAGTCTTATAACCTGATGAACTTCCTTGAGTTTGTGAGCGACCATTATGCGAGCATTCAGGTGGATCAATGCTTTAATGGTTTTTTCCTCAACAAAATTCCATTGATTAAAAAATTGAAATTCCGCGAATATGTAAGCGCAAAATTTTTGTATGGCGGATTAAGAGAAGAAAATACACCCAGCGGGAAAGATGGAGAACTTTATAAATTACCAACGGACCAGAATGGCGCTACATCAACCTTCTCATTACAAAAAGAGCCTTACATAGAAGGGAGTGTAGGTGTTGGTAATATTTTGAAATTCTTTAGGGTGGATTTGGTAAGGCGCTTCACTTATATTGATAATCCCAACGTATCTCCGATGGGCGTAAGGGTACGTTTCAAGTTTGATTTTTAATTTTATGAAAGGGAAAACAATAAGAGATAATCTGCAGCAAGGGATTTATAAAATCATAAACCCTTTTGTTCGTTTGCTTATCAAATTGGGCCTGACCCCGAATGCGGTTACCGTTATCGGACTTTTGCTCAACATTGGGGTGGCCATCATTTTTATTGCAGGAGCTGAAATAACCAACCGCGGCGACCTGTCATATGTTGGTTGGGCTGGCGCGCTGATTCTATTTGCAGGTTTATTTGACATGCTTGATGGGCAGGTAGCGCGTATTGGAAATATGAGTTCCACGTTCGGCGCAATGTTTGATTCAGTCTTAGACCGATACAGCGAATTAATATTATTTCTGGGGATTTGCTATTACCTCATTGCACACCATTATTTCCTGAGCTCTCTTTTCGCTTTCATTGCATTAATTGGCAGTATGATGGTAAGCTATACCAGAGCCAGAGCTGAAGGGTTGGGAGTAGAATGCAAAGGCGGATTAATGCAAAGACCGGAACGTATTGTGCTGATAAGTTTATCTGCTATGGCGTGTGGCATTTCGAGCCATTATATTGGTGGCGATTATAAAATTTTTATCCCCGGCATTCCATTTCATGTGTTCGAAACGATGACCTTATTCACTTTGCCAATTGCAGTAATGGCTGTAATGACAAACATCACTGCATTCGGACGTCTCAGGGATGCCAAAATCGCCCTGGACGCTAAAGATAAAAAGAACAAAGAAGCCTCTGAAAGCAATTTTATCAAAGCAGCCAGCATATTGGCTTTAGCTTTTTTCACGCTGTCGGCCACAGGTAAAACGACCAATGCAAAAAGCAACCGGACAATACAAAGTGGGTTCAACGAAGCTGACACTTTTCCTGTACCTAAAATGTACGATGGTCTTCTTTTTTACCTTCAACGCACACCGAATACGAATACGGTAATGTATGAGTTGAACATTGATAAAGCCACCGGATTAATAGATGAAGATGAGCCTGTACATGTCTATTGGATTCGTTATACCGAAAAGGGCAACCCAAAGAAGGAATTGAATTTTATTCAAAGAAAATATGCTTACGGATTAAAGGTTAAAAAGCTGAGCAGTACACAATGGGAATTAAAATTTGTGGCTACTTCAAAAAGGATTTTATACCTGAAGAAAGCAGAAGATGGGAAATATTATGTCTTTGCTGCTGTCAATAACAGCAATACTGTCTTAAAAAGAGTTTACCTCAAAATTGATGGTGGCACCTTTTGGCATCCCAATGTTGTTTACATCGAACTAAAAGGAAACGAAGCGGCAAGCGGCAAAACGAATCTTGAACGGATAAAAATGTAATGGAGCACATGGCTGACAGCAGTAGTATGAATATTGAAAAAGAGAAAAGCTTATTTGACACCAAAAGCTTGCTGACGATGTTATTGATATCGCTGGGATATCTTGCTTTGTCATGGGCATTGATAGGCTACAAGTCAGACCAGTTGTTACTCGTAGCGATTTGGAATATTACTTATTTCGCATCCCATGTTACACGCAAACTGATAACCGGCTTTTCCATTTTCATTGTTTATTGGGTGATTTTCGATTACATGAAAGCCTTCCCGAACTACAACTACAATCCGGTTAGCATCGGGTCCTTGTATAATATAGAAAAGAGCATTTTTGGTTTTATGCACGATGGGAAGATTATTACACCCAACGAGTATTGGATTATTCATCAAAACACATTTCTGGATATTCTTAGTGGTGTTTTTTACCTGAGCTGGGTGCCGGTACCAATGGGTTTTGCCATTTATCTTTTCTTCAAAAAAAGGTCTCAGTTCATCTATTTCTGTTTCACGTTTTTATTCATCAATCTTCTGGGATTTGTCGTTTACTACATCTATCCTGCGGCACCACCCTGGTACATCCATCAATATGGATTCGACTTTATTGCAACGACGCCTGGCAATACAGCCGGCCTCGGCAGGTTTGATGCCTACTTCAATGTTGCCGTTTTCAAATCTATTTATGAAAAGAGCTCGAATGTATTTGCAGCAATGCCATCTCTGCATTCTTCCTATCCGGTCTTAGTCCTTTATTACGGACTCAAAAACAAACTGGGCAAAATCAACATTCTGTTTGCAACCCTGATGATAGGCATTTGGTTTTCTGCAGTATATACGACACATCATTATTTGGTAGATGTTGTAGCCGGATTTATATGTGCAATAGTGGGCATCAGCTTTTTCAATTTTTTAAAATCAAAAAACAAACTTGTTTATTCACTGAATAACCATCTGATAAAACTTACAGCATAACCAATTGAACATCCAGTAAACTGTAAAAACTACATTAATCATTGATTAATAAATGAAGTGTCGATTATGACTAAGGACGAAATAACAAAATCAGCAATAATAGAAGCCGCTCAAAAACTTTTTCAGCAGTTTGGCCTGGCCAAAACTACTATGGAAGACATTGCGAAAGCAATCGGGAAAGGGAAAAGCAGTCTTTATTATTACTATTCAACAAAGGAAGAAATCTTCCAGGCAGTTGTTGACAAAGAGAAAGAAAACATTGAGCAGAACATTGTAATGGCCATTGGAAAAGAAGACAATGCCGAAGAAAAATTACGTGCATTTGCTATCAGTAAATATCGTGCGTTGCGCAAGCGGCAGTTGCTTTACAAAATAATGACGGTGGGATTTTCCAGCGAAAGTGCTTGCATTTTCAGTGCTATTAAGCAGCGCTACAACGAAACTGAAGAAAATATTTTGAAGGACATTATTGTTTACGGAATCCGGCAAGGGGCATTCGACCAAAGTTATCTGGACAGAATTGATATCATAACCAAAGTCTGCACTAATATGCTAAGAGGAATGCAATTGGAAATATCCTTTGGCACTTATAAAGGAAGCGCTTCAGATATTATTGATGAGACGGTAGATTTTATTTCGAAAGGATTAAAGACCCGAAGTACAGTTCTCAACTAAAATAATAAAACATTGCAGCACGGTGAAGAGTCTTCTCTTCACCGTTTTTTTATGATAAGATTTGCGATTGCTTTGGGTGTTACCAAAAACCTCATTGGTAATTGCTTTACTTTTGACTTCTTATTATGGACAATCTGATAAATCATCCCGGAATTTTGGCCGGATTTGGCATCCTGGTTCTTATTATGCTCTTGCTGGATCTTGGCGTTTTCAACAAACAAACGCACAAAGTTGGCAACAAGGAAGCACTGATCTGGTCATTAGTATGGATCAGCCTTTCAATGATTTTCAGCGGCGTGATTTATGCGATTATGGGGTTCGAAAAATTCACCCAATTTCAATCTGCTTATTGGATTGAAAAGGCCCTTTCAGTTGATAATTTATTCGTTTTTATTCTTGTTTTCGGATTTTTTAATGTGCCGGAAGAATTGCACCATAAAGTACTTTTTTGGGGGGTTATCGGAGCTTTGGTTTTTCGGGCCATTTTCATTTTCACGGGAGTTGGTTTAATCAATCTTACTTATCTGCCTGAAACAACAGTATTTGGCGCTGTAGTTCGCATTAATATTCTACTGTTATTATTTGGCGCATTTCTGGTGTATGCAGGAATTAAATCCTGGTTTGCCAATGCTGATGAAGATGAAGACAAAGATTTCAATAAAAGTCCGGGAGCCAAGCTTGTGCATCGCTTCTTTAAAGTGAGTGACAATTATGACGGCGGGAAATTTTTCACCAGAGAAAATGGCATTAAACTGGCCACACCGTTATTTGTCGTGCTTGCAGTAATTGAGTTTACAGATTTGCTTTTCGCTGTCGATTCCATTCCGGCCATTTTTGCCATCGCTCCAAACGACCCGTTTATCCTGTATACTTCCAACATATTCGCCATTCTGGGATTGCGCGCGCTTTATTTCTTACTGGCCAATTTTATGCACAACTTCAGCAGGCTAAAATATGGACTTGCTATCATACTTGCATTTATTGGTATCAAAATGGTTATTGCACCATTCATTCATATTTCTTCGCCTGTCTCCCTAAGTGTTGTAGGGAGTGTGCTTCTATTATCATTATTAGCCTCAGTCTTATTCCCTGTAAAATCAAAGGCATAAAAAAACCTGCACATAGCTGTGCAGGTTTTCCGAAATTATCTCAAAAAATTACTTCTTCTTATACTTTGCAATGAGCTCAGCAACCGCACTTCTTTTGATAAAATCAGGGTTTAGCTGAGTGAAAATTTTAAGCTTCGAAACACTTTCCTGCAATCCGTTTTCCAATTGAATAAGCGCCTCTTTGGTCTTTCCCATTTCGAATAACACTGCTGCATGAAGATAATCAAAATCAGGTTTATCCCCACAATTACCACGGGCCACATCAATCTGAGTCAAAGCTTCATCCAAATGACCAGCGAAATACAATCCGCGAATAAGCGCCAGCCATGTGGTTTTCACCAATGGTTTGAGGCGAACGGCATTTAGAAAGCAAAGCAAGGCTTCGTTTGTTGCTTTCATTTCCATCAGACAATTTCCGATAGCGAGGCAATACGTAGCATTTTCCTTGTCAATATTTAAGGCAACAGAATAAGATTTTACGGCCTTTTCCCAGTCGTGTTCTCTTGCATAGGTCTCTCCGATTTTATAAAAAATAACATCGTCCTCAGGACTTAATTTTGATGCCTGGCGATAATAATGTCTTGCTCTTGAAAAATCTTTTTGTTTCTCCCAGCAATATCCCATTGCTTCGAATATGACATCCTCAGGTTTTCCTATTTCCAGATGTTGCTGCAAAACTTCAAGTGCTTTATCGTATTGCTTCATACGCATATAAGCGTCGGCAAGATTCCTATATGCAAATTCAAATTTTTCGTCGATTGCCACACAATACTGATAAGAATCAACTGCTTTGTCATATTGCTTCAGGCCCTGGTAAGCTGCACCCAGATTAAACCAGGCCAATGTGCTGTAGGGATCGTCATTTGTCAATTGCAAATGCAGATTCACACTGTCTTCCAGCTGATTGGTGAACTCTGCCCAAAAACTGACTTTTTGCAGTGCCTCATCATTCCGCGAATCCAGTTCAAGCACTTTCTTCAGTGTATTGTAAACCTCTCCGTACTCTTCACACTCATCATATACATCAGCAAGTTCCAGAAGAATTTCAATTTTTTCTGCCCCTTCAAAATTGTCGCTTGAGCGCAAAAGGTAAGCAGCGGCTACTTCATACTTGGCCTGGCTGAGCAGAACGTCAGCGCGTAAGAGGACTGCTCCAAGATTCGCCTGATCATATTTTTCAAGTTCGTCCAGTGCTTTTAACGCCTGACCATACTTTTGGGTCTGGGTCAGAATTTCTGCTTTCAACAATAAAATACTACCTGAAAAAGGATAGTATGTGCTGCCTATATCGCAAGCAAGCAATGCATCCGTATCATTATTATGCTGGAAGTAATATTCGATTACTCTTTCATAATCCTCCTCATCTAACATACCCGCACCAGTTCCGTTTTTTATGTTTTCAAAACGTTCGATCAGTGCTTCTATCGGGCTGCGCTCTTCATCCATATTATCGTCGTCGTACATATCTTCCTCGTTTTACTCAAAATTATTAAAAAGCCTGAAAGCGCAAGATATTTCATTGTTATGTATGCATAAAAAAATCCACAGGTTATGCACACCTATCCCATTAATGCGTTTCTGTTACCGGTATTGTCAGTTCCAGTGTAGTTTCCTGACTGATGGTATAAGGTGTTCCTCCTTTCACATCCTGGTTAATTGATGTGTCAAAGCCTTTTCCAAGCAGATAATATTTACCAGGCTTCAATCCGGTAAAAGTTGCTGTGGGGACACCTCCTACGTATGAGCAGGCCACTGAATCATCATATTTTGACGGGCGATCCTGCACATTGTAAGCTATATAAACCTTGCCATTGATAATATTCTTGTATTCATTGTGGTGTTTTGGGATTGCATTAATCGCGGCATTCCCACCTTTGCCGGCAGTATTGTCGTTTTCTGTTCTGTTGCAGGAAGAGGCTACAATCAATGCCAGGCCGGAGAAAATTAATGTGGCTTTTTTCATTTGATTTTTTTAACAGGGTTCTTACAAATTTAAGACTTTTATCTACTCCAGATTGTTATAATTTTCTGTTGAAAAATCCTTATATTTTACTCACTCAACTCCAACCAGCGCATCTCCTTTTCTTCCAGCAAACCGGTGATTGCTGTCGCACGATTGCTTAATTTCTGTAATTCATCAAACGGCACATTTCCAGTCATTTTCTTTGCAATTTCTTCTTTCTCGTTTTCCAGTTCCGGCATTTCCTTTTCTAACTGCTCCAGCTCTTTCTGTTCTTTAAATGATAGTTTTCTCTTTGATTTGATCGGCTCAGCTTTAATCTCGACCACCGGGACTGGTTCCGGCTCTGAGGACAGTTGCGTTCCTTTAATGCTGGTATCATTGCGCTCGCGCGATTTTTCCCATATTCTGTAATCACTGTAATTTCCGGGGAAATCGGTAATATTTCCTTCTCCTTCAAAAACAAAAAGATGATCCACCAGACGATCCATAAAATAGCGGTCATGAGAAACGATCAGTAAGCAACCGGCAAAATCGCTCAGGAACCGCTCCAGAACACCAAGTGTTGGAAGATCCAGGTCATTTGTCGGTTCATCTAAAATCAGAAAATTAGGGTTACGAAACAAAACCGCCAATAATTGCAGTCGCTTCTTCTCCCCTCCACTCAGTTTTGACAGGTAGGTATATTGTTGATCTGGCGTAAACAGAAACAGCTCCAGGAACTGTGCGGCACTGATCGACCCGCCTTTTGCCATAGGGAAATTCTCGGCTATGTTTTTTACATATTCAATCACCCGCACGTCCTCTTTAATTTCAAGGCCTTGTTGCGAGAAATTTCCGAACACAATCGTTTCTCCTACATTCACTTTTCCGCTATCGGGTTGCATTTGCCCTTGTAAAATCTGTAAGAAAGTAGACTTACCTGCACCATTTTTTCCAATAATACCAAGCCTTTCCCCACGATTGAATGTATAGTCAAACCCTTTTAATATGACCTTCTCTCCAAACGATTGATAAACCTTTTTCAGCTCCGCAATTTTTCCGCCCATGCGGTTCATTTTCATTTGCAGGCTTACTTTATTGTCTTCTATCTTTTGTTTTGCTTTAGCCTCAACTTCATAAAAATTATCCTGCCTGCTTTTCGACTTTGTTGTACGGGCTTTGGGCTGTTTCCGCATCCATTCCAGTTCCTTGCGGAACAGGTTTTTTGCTTTGTCAATGCTGGCCATTTCGCTGTCTATACGTGCTGCTTTTTGCTCCATATAGGTTTCATAATCACCGGAGTAAGCATTCATCGTACTGCCATCAATTTCCCAGATATTGTTACATACTGCGTCCAGAAAATAACGATCATGCGTCACCAGCAATAAGGTGATTTTTTCCTGGTTAAGGTAATGTTCCAGCCATTCCACCATTTCCACATCAAGATGGTTGGTCGGTTCATCCATGATCAGCAAAATATGCTTGTGCTCAAATCCAATATCGATAAGCGTTTGTGCCAGCGCAACTCTTTTGCGCTGGCCTCCTGAAAGGCTCTTTACCTGTTGGTTCAGATGATGAATATTCAACTTGCCGAGTATTTGTTTCACCTTCGTGTCAAAATCCCAGGCGTTCAGTTCATCCATTTTTTCCAAGGCATTGGACATCAGCGTTCCGTCATCGTCAGGGGTTTCCAGAGCGAGTTCGTAATCGCGGATAGCCTTTACAATAGGGTGTTCTGCATGAAAAATATTATCAAGAATGGACAAGTCTTCATTAAACTTCGGCTCCTGCTCAAACAAAGCGACCGTAACTTCTTTATGAATCCACACTTTACCACTATCAGCAACATCCTGTCCTGAAAGAATTTTCAACAGAGTTGATTTTCCACTGCCGTTTTTGGCGATGATGGCTATTTTATCTCCTTCGTTGATATGAAAAGTGATATTTGTAAACAGGGGTTTTATTCCAAAAGATTTGGTCAGATTTTCGACACTAACGTAATGCATAGTTTGCAAAGGTACTTCCTGCAGCTTGTATAATTAGTTCCTCTGTAATCTTGTTTAAAGAAACCTTCGTAATTTCGGACTTCTTATAAAATAATTATGTCAATGAGAAAGTTATTGCCTGCACTGATTTTGCTTATTAGTCTTGGAGGGTGCAGAAAAAAAGATTTGCCCATCCCAGATTCAAACACACCACCTGTCAGTAAAGGCGTAATAAATATAAAAGTGGAAAATTTTGTAGGCGAAAGAGCACTCGTTGTTGGAGATACTTCCATTTATACCCTGCCTAATGGCAACAAATTTTCGGTGTCTTTATATAATTATTATCTGACGAACTTTGTATTTATTGATGACTCAGGAAACCGCTATGCTGAGAAAGAGAGCTATCACCTGACCAAAGGCGATTCAGCCCATACCCTGGAGTTTAAAATCAAAGATGTGCCTCCGGGAAACTATACAACAATAGAATTTTTAATAGGCGTGGATAGTGTGCGCAATTTTTCAGGCGCACAGGTAGGCGCTTTGGACCCTATAAACCATATGATCTGGAGTTGGAACAGTGGTTATATTATGGCAAAAATGGAAGGAGAGATTGAAAACTCACTCTTGGTAAATAATTTTTTATCCTACCATATTGCCGGATTTAAAGGTGAATATAATGTCATCAAGAAAATCCGCTTATCATTGCCTTCAAATGCCAGAGTTCAGGCTTCCAAAGAACCATCAATAATTTTAAGGTCTGACCTCGCTACCTGGTTTGCAGCACCTAATTTTCCCGGATTCGCCGCCCTTCAATCTGTTGGATCTGAAGGTCCTGAGGCACTCAAAATTGCGCAGAATTACAGTAAAATGATGAGCGTCTCTAAAGTCGAAAATCAATAGCCCAACTTATTTCATGAGTCAAAACAGCGTAACCCAATTATTGGGTATAGAATATCCTATCATTCAGGCAGGAATGATATGGGCCAGCGGATGGAAACTGGCATCGGCGGTTTCAAATGCCGGCGGACTGGGGCTTATCGGCGCCGGCAGCATGTACCCCGAAGTATTGCGGGAGCATATTCAAAAATGCAAATCAGCAACAAATAAACCATTTGGCGTCAATGTTCCTCTCTTATATCCGAATATTGGGGAAATAATGCAGATTATTATAGAAGAGAAAGTGCCGATTGTTTTTACTTCTGCCGGAAACCCCAAAACATGGACTTCCGTCCTAAAAGAAAAAGGCATTAAAGTGGTGCACGTTGTTTCGAGTGCAAAATTTGCATTGAAATGTCAGGACGCCGGCTGCGATGCAGTTGTGGCTGAAGGTTTTGAAGCAGGCGGGCATAATGGCCGTGAAGAAACCACAACGATGTGCCTCATTCCATTGGTCAGAAAAGAATTAAAAATCCCGTTAATAGCTGCCGGCGGCATTTATGATGCCCGGACAATGTTGGCAGCGATGGTACTGGGTGCAGATGCTGTACAGATTGGCAGTCGCTTTGTAGCTACACCCGAAGCGTCATCACACCTCAATTTTAAGGAAGCGGTAGTGAATGCTAAAGAAGGCGACACTATGCTGAGCATTAAAAAGCTGACGCCTGTTCGATTACTGGCCAATCCATTTGCCCAACAAATACAAACAGCTGAAAAAGAGGGTGCTAACCCGGAGCAACTGACAGAAATGCTGGGCAGAGGGCGTGCAAAAAAAGGCATGCTCGAAGGCGATATGACTGAAGGCGAACTGGAAATTGGCCAGGTAAGTGCTTTGATCGATACAATTTTGCCTGCAGGCGAAATTGTACAGCAAATCATGACTGAATTCAACCAATTAATAAAAGATCCTTTAGCCCGATAAATCAGATTGAGATGAACCTTAAACAATTTAAAAGAAGGCCGGCAGCCGAAAAAGAAGCCCTCGCTGCTTTTCTCCAGAAGCTCGATGAAATTGTACCCGATGAAATGCCACAGCTGGTGGCAGAAGAAGATGCAAAAATGTGGGCTGAAACAGACTGCCTGAGCTGTGCCAATTGCTGTAAAAAAATGACGCCTACTTTTTCACCGGCTGACATCAAACGCATTTCAGCGCATTTGGGCATGAAGCCAAAAGCATTCAAAGATAAATGGCTGTACCAGGAAGCTGAAACCGGCGACTGGATGAACCTCAGCACACCCTGCCAGTTTCTACAGGACGATAATAAATGCAGCATTTACGAAGTGCGACCTTTGGATTGTGCCGAATTCCCGCATCACAACAAACAACCTTTTGATAACTACAACGATACTTTTACCCAAAACCTGTCCTATTGCCCCGCAACCTATAATCTTGTCCAGAGATTGAAAAAAAGAGTGGAGCGCGAGTATGAGTGGTAATCGTTCGCTCGGAATCCATGCACTATATTTGCCGCATTCAACCTTTGACGTGCGGCATTTTTTATTCTCCTTTATTCTGTTTTTCTGTTCAGCACAATTGTGTATCGGGCAAAAATCTTCTGAACCGCAACTGACCGTTTTGCCGGAAAAGGAATCTGTAATTTGTGATCAGAAAAAGACGATTCAGCGCATCAACATCTCCGGAAATGTCCGTACCAAAACCACAGTTATTCTCAGAGAAATGAGCATTGCTGAAGGCGATCAGCTTTGTGCCGATTCATTGGAAAGCATTTTGCATCTCAATTATCAAAGACTTTACAACCTCAATATTTTTACGGATATAAAATTTACAACTGACACGGGTAATGCCGAAAGCATTGTTATCAATCTCGCCTTGAAAGAGCAATGGTTTATTATACCGCAGGCAGACGTACAACTGGCTGACAGAAACGTGAATGTCTGGTGGAACGAGCACAACCACGACCTCAGCCGCATCAACCTGGGCATCTATTTGCTGCACAAAAATCTGAGCGGACGCCTCGACAGATTAACCCTCAGCACGCACTTTGGCTACACCCAATAACTGACCGCCACCTACTTCAGGCCCTATATTGACCGGGCCCAAAAACAAGGGATTGGTTTCGGTGCAGGCTTTTCCAGAAGCAAGGAACTGGCTTATACTACTGTCAACAATAAGCTGCTGTTCACCCGGCACAACAACGACTTTCTGTACAATTCCTTTTTCGCGAATGCATCATGGTTTTATCGGGCAGCTTACAAAACCCGGCATATCATCAGCCTTGGATACTATAACTATTCGGTGGGCGATACTGTCAAAATCCTGAACAAGGATTATTTTGCCAACAACAGTAATCAGTTATCCTTTACAGAACTGGCTTACCGATATGAATACAACGGTGTGGACAATTGGAATTATCCGCGAAGAGGACTAAAAATAGTGGGTTCTGCTGCATCCAGATTTGGAATTCGTGGCATGAATTATCAGGCACTGGCAGGATTGGAACTGGGCGTTTTCAAGAAATTAAATAATCGTTTTTATACTTCATTTATCTTTCGGGGAAGAACAACTTTTACCAAAGACCAACCTTATTTTCTGCAATCAGCTTTTGGCTACAAAACAAACTATGTGCGAGGCTATGAATATTATGTGGTAGAAGCTGATCATTTTGCAATAGGTCGTGTCAGCCTGAAATATGAAGCCCTGCGCCGCCAATTTCATCAGTTGCCATTCCGCTATTTGCCCGAACTACCCTTATGGATTTATCCCAAAGTCTTTTTCGATTGCGGATATGCGGCTAATAATGCAGCAAAGAATAATAACAACCTGGCCAATACTTTGTTGTATTCTGTGGGGTTTGGGGTGGACATTATTACTGCATACGACCTTAAATTACGGATAGAATTTGCTATAAATCATTTGGGCGAAAATGGGGTATATTTGCACGCCAACAGTGAATAAACATTTATGCTCGTAGCCTTATACAACCGCACCTTTGAGCCGGAAGACATTCCGACTCTCCAGCGCATTATCCACAAGCTGGAAGGCTATCAGCTAAATCTGATTTTCTTCGAAGATTTTTATCAGCGTATTCAGCCGCACCTGCAACTGCAGCGACCACCGCAAATACTGTTTACCGGGCGGACGGATTTGCCATTACATACAGATATGTTGTTTAGTTTTGGCGGGGATGGAACAATGCTCGATACCATTACTTTCGTGGGCAACAGCAATATTCCAATTATTGGTATCAACCTGGGAAGACTCGGATTTCTCGCTGCCATTTCTGAAGATGATGTAGATGATGCGCTGAGTTCATTGGTGCAAGGCTCCTATACCATCGAAAAGCGCAGCCTGCTGCACCTGGATGCCAATATCCCTTTGTTTGGCGACAGTCCTTTCGGGCTGAATGAATTTACGATTCATCGTAAAGATTCATCCTCGATGATTAAGATTCACACTTATCTCAACGGTGAATTCCTGAACACCTACTGGGCAGATGGTCTCATCGTCGCTACGCCTACCGGCTCTACCGGTTATTCGCTTAGTTGCGGCGGGCCGGTTGTTTTTCCGCAGGCATCCAATTTTGTTATTACACCGGTCGCGCCTCACAATCTGAATTTGCGCAGCATTGTCGTGCCCGATGATGGTATTATTTCCTTCGAAGTGGAAGGCCGTTCCGATACCTTTTTGTGCACACTCGATTCGCGCTCCGAAACCATCACCAGCGATACACAGCTGGCGATCCGCAAGGAGAATTTTTCCATCTCACTCGTTCGCCCGCACGATCATAATTTTCTGAAAACAATCCGCCAGAAACTTTACTGGGGAATTGATAAAAGGAATTAGAATCTGCCCCTGTTTTCATCAGGATGGATTAACAGAACACGCTGTTAATATTGGATTTACAACCACTTGTTGCATACTATTTTCTGTAACATTGCGTTAGAGTCCTATTCATTATTGATACCCTAAAAAAACAGCACTATGAACATTAAGACAATGACACTTTCCGGCCTGATGATTTTGGGTTTTTGCAGTACCGATGTTTTTGCCAGAAAACAACCCACATTAGGTACAAAACCCGCCGTATTATCCAGGTACAATACACGCGACCAGAATATTATCGCTTTTAAAAAGCAAATGACAGGCCTGAAAAACAAGGCAGAAAAAAGCAAACTGGCTACAGGCAAAACCACTGCACTCAACTCCAGGCTTATAGCAGAGGCGTACAGAGAATTTGATGGTTCCGTTTTTACATTGAATGACACCATCAGGGCCAGCTACACCGGCGCCCGCGGAGGAGACCTGAAAAGCGATTATATTAAATACGACTCGGTGCGCATGTTTGATGTCAGCACAGGCACCCCAACCGTTTATGGTGTACAAAATCAACTGTTTGATACGCAGGACAATATTATCTTTTATAAAGCCAAAGACTGGGACAATTCCCTTTCAATGCTGGTGGATTTTTCCCGCAATTATTTTTCTTATAACACCGACAACAAAAGAACACAGGACAGCGCACAAAGCTGGGATGGCACTGCCTGGGAAAATGATACCCGCACCACTTACACATACACTGCATCAAAAATGATTGCGAGTGAAACCGCTGAGCAGTGGGGTGGAACAGCCTGGGCAAATTTCAGCCGCACCGTTTATACCTACACCGCCGCTGATAAGGTCGCCACGACTGAGGTTCAATTCTGGATGGGATCAGGCTGGTCAAGTTTTGGCAAACAAACGAATACTTATGATGCAGTAAGCGGTACACTGACTACCGAACTGGTTGAAATCGACATGACAGCGTCCGGCACACTGGAGCCTTACTCGCTGACCACCTATGGATATGATGCTGCAAAAAATGCCATCATCGAAGATAACCAGGGCTGGAACAGCACGGCATCTGCCTGGGAAAATAACTACACCAGACAGAACACGTACGATGCATCCGGCAATAAAACAATTGTTATTGAAAGCTTTCGCGATGATGTAAGCGGACTGATAACTGATACGTTCAGCCGCAACATGTACACCTACAATGCTTACAAACAAATGACAAGAGACGAGTCTCAGATGTACAATCCGTCTACACACGCATTTGAGACTACTCCCGGCGACTACAGAGATACTTATTATTACGAAGAATTCTCACCGGCCGGCATCAAAGAAAATCCGGAAACAAAAGCGACCGTAAATCTGTATCCTGTTCCTGCCAGAGATGTGTTGAATATCACTGCCACGATGGAAACGGCCCAGGCTATCACCATATCGGTTTCTGATATTCAGGGACGTGTTATGCAAACGGTTTCGCTGCCATCAGCTTCTTCAATCAACACTGCTATTTCTGTTGCCAATATTCCTTCAGGCAATTATTTTATCCAGTTGATTGGCACTAAAGGCGCCCAGGTAGCAAGACAAATTATTGTTGCCCACTAGGTTTTTCTAATTATTTTCAATACAAAAAGCACCTGTTTTTGCAGGTGCTTTTTTTGTGCCGGTAATAATCGCTTTAGTCCATAAGCTAAATTTCTTTATTTTTGCGCACAAAACACATTCATTATGAACATTAAAGAATTGTCTTTAACAAGTATAGTTCTCTTAACATTAGCTGCCGGCTCCGTTGCGGCACAGGCCCTGCCAGGCTATAGCCAACCCGAAGTAGCCGCTTATTACAGGCACCTGGCCGAAGCAAAAAAACCGCACAGCATAAAAGAACGGTCTACGGCAAAGACAACCGCTTTACAGTCAAGAGTGATTGCAGAAGCCTACAGTCAGCATAATGGCTTCGAATATCAGCTCACCGATTCTTTTTTCTACAAGTATTCCGGCGAGCGTGTTGGAGACCCTTCATCTGAACCGATAAAATCGGACAGCCTGACTATCTATGAAGTCAGCTTTGGAACCGTTACCCGCTATGCTCTTGAAACAAACCTGTTTGATGCTGCCGACAATATTACCCGCCAAACCTTATACCGGTGGAATTCCTTTGCTTCGGTGTACGAACCCAACGAAAGCAGCATCTACACCTACAACACTGCGGGCCAGATGCTGACTGACAGCGCCACCACCTGGGATGGCATAGACTGGAGTAATCATGAAAAGACGATCAATCATTATAACGCTGCAGCCCTGCCGGATACCATCACCAGCCTATCCTGGGCTTCTTCTTCGTGGCGTAATGCAAACAGATATGTGTATTCCTACACTGCTACCAACAAAGTGGCAAGTCTTACCTATTTTAACTGGAACGGCGCTTCCGGCAAATGGGATACCTCTATGCACACTGTTCTGACATATGATGCTGCAAAAGATAACCTCATTAAGGAACACACTTTTTTCTGGGATCCTATCACAAAAGCATTATACAATTACGCACGCACGAGCTATACCTATAATGCTGCCAACAACCTTACGGATGAAGAATCAGAAACCTGGAACAGCTTCGACAAAGTGTGGGAGACGGGCAGCTATTACATTTATAAATACAATACGGCCAAAAAGCGCATCGAGGCCATTGAAGGATACAAAGATCCATCCACATCCATCTTTTACCAGCTGCGCCACACCCTGTATGACTACAACAGCCACCAGCAATTGCTGAATGAGCGCACGGAAGATTGGGGAGAAGACAGCCATACCTGGGAACATTCTGTCTTCAACTATGAGCGCCAGTTTTATTACGAAGAGTTTACACCGGCAAGCATTAAAGAAGAGGCCGGTTCTCAGGCACTGAAACTCTATCCTATGCCTGCAAAAGATGCCTTCCGGATAGAGATGAAATTAAACACAGCGCAAAACATGTCGCTTTCTATTTACGATTTACAAGGCAGGATCCTTTTATCAGCATCTTATCCCGATACAAAACAACTGGATGAAAATATTTCTGTTGCC
The DNA here is from genome assembly GCA_002482815.1 of Bacteroidetes bacterium UBA7688. Lineage (GTDB taxonomy): Bacteria > Bacteroidota > Bacteroidia > Chitinophagales > Chitinophagaceae > Rurimicrobium. Next base: position 7,384 of record DLGS01000364.1, on the reverse strand, counting down.
AATATTCCTTCGGGTAATTATTTTATCCAGCTGATTGGTACTAAAGGCGCTCAGGTAGCGAGACAAATTATTGTTGCCCACTAAGCTTTTCTGAATTTAATTTTTACAAAAAGCAGTCATCTTTTCAGGTGGCTGCTTTTTGCATGAGGCCTGTCAGCGGTTAAAATAATCACACCATTTATTTTGATATAAATATTTTTTTCAATAGATTTGATTGGTCATTATTTTCCCCCTATACCGAAACATGAAAAAAATCTATATCCTCCTTTTATATTTTTCCGTCATCCTGCCGGCTTCTGCGCAGGATTTCCCCTGTTCGGATTTTAATGCTCCGGGCATCGGAAACTGGCAACTCATCAATTGCTACTTAAACAAAATTGAAACCTCAGTTGTCAATCCGCTGGACCTCAGCCCTGCGGTATCTATCAGGGATAACCATACGACATCCACATTTGAAAATGAGATCGATTACCAACACCTCGGCGCCAGATTTCCCGACCATTGCATCAGTTTCGACTACAATGTGACCAATGATGGAAAATCCGGTATTACCGAATCTTTTCATCCGGTTTTGTATGTTTCGGATATCCTGGGACGTACCATTATGTTCGAAGCCTTCGCCACTGTTTCCGAGGGCAAAGACTGGGTGCATATCAGTGCCCCGATTGCCCATGCTGATCCTGCCTGGTTAACATTCCCTTCCAATAAATATGGCCGCTGGAATCCGAATGGATACAAGCCAACAGAGTTTAATTATATCATGGATAGCGGAATCAGAATTTCCTTTGTTATTGACGTTGTTGGTTCGGGTGTTACAACGGAAGATGTAAGACTGGACAATATTTGTGTTTCAAATTGCCGGGATTCTTTTTCACGCAGTTGCAATGCCCAGTTCGAATTGTCTCTCCACGTGGCTTCCGATGTGGGACATCCGCTCCACCATCATGCTTATGCTCAATTGCTGGCATATCACAAAGGCTCTGCTTATGATTTTGACTGGGGCGATTTTAATCATTCGGGCACGCCTGTCTACCATCCTTACGAACCCGGCACTTACAGAATGAGTATTACGGAGACGACAGCTGACGGTGCCAAATGCAAAAGCAGCATTGGTGTCTGTGTGGCGGGACAGCCGGAACCCGAAATGACTGCAGGACCGGAAGACACCTGCAATGCCAATTTCCTGTGGAAAATCACCTCGGCAACCAACAGGCCACTCAACGAAAATCATTATGCCGAAATGTTTATCCAGAGCGAGCGTTCCGGTTCAGTTTATTTCTATGAATGGGGCAATGGTCACAGCAACCATTTTTTCAGCAGGCAACGCTACAATGAAGGAAGCTATTCCCCATGCCTGACACAAACCATGCCTGATGGCAAATCCTGCAAAAAGTGTGCGAATGTTTGCGTGGTCAATGCCGACCCTGTGAGCACCAAAATTAAAGACAACACCAATGCAGCAGCAAGTGAATGCCGGCTGAATCCCAACCCGGCCGGCAACCAGACAACGCTGGAATTTGTGCTGAGCGAAAAACAAAACATCAGCGTGAGGATAATAGATATGATGGGAAAAATAGTCTGGCAACAGGCGGCACAAGCATATCCTGCAGGAACGCAATCCATCTCTATCAATACAAGCATCTTGCCTCCGGGCATTTATACCCTTGCAGTTTCATCTTTGCTGTCGACTGAATATGTGCGCCTGGCGGTGGTGAAATAACAAGTCCCTCTTTCGTTGCGTTTCCTTTTCTTTACATCATGCACGCGAAAACCGTATGTATTGAAAACCTTTTCTATAAGCCATCAAAAAACATGGGTGCCGATACGTGAATAATCATACCTTTTACCTCTCTTCTTTTATTTCAATACCCTAACACGAACATCAAACGCTTTGAAAAACATACTGCTGCCTCTGCTCTTTCTTTGCCTGTCGAAGCCGCTTGGTGTATGGGCACAGGAGAATACTACACCGGAACCGCTTCCCCGCTACAGGATCACCACCCTGCCGACGCAATTTCTGGTTTCGGAACTGATTATCAATGTCGAAAAAATAAAACCGAAAAGCTCTGTAGGCCTGCTGCTAGGCTATCGCTTTAAAGGACTCACCGAATCCGAAGAGGTAGGATGGGAGGGCATTATCGAACATACCCATCTCGATATAGAATACCAGGGTGTATTGGCAGGTATCAACACCAAGTCATTCTTTTCTGCCCGGCGCACATGGTATTGGGACTTCCAGGCTTTTGTACGCCATTGGTGGCTTAATTCGAGGAATGATTATACCGATTATCTTGGCGACCATATTGTGTCCAAAAGTCAATATAATGTAGAAGTGGTGGGAATAAAAGTATTGCTGGGCAAAACCTACTATCTGGGTCATACCGGCACTACCAGACCCGTACTCAGTTTGTATACAGGACTGGGCGTACGGGCAAAATTTCATCACGATTGGGGAAAAAAGACTTCGAATGGTGTGTCGCAACCCAGAAGGAATGATCTTGAGGCGCAAGCACTCCCTACTTTCCATCTTGGTTTTACCGTAGGGGTAGAAAAATTTGCGAAAACGGTTTCTGCTGCTGATTAATGCCGGAAAGGCGCCTAACTAAACCGCAGGCGCGCCTGCCAAAACCACAGGCGCGCCTGCTGCAGACAACAGGCAGACTTAGCCAAACCGATAGGCCAGCTTATATAAAAGGTTAGGCACGCCTACCTAAACCATAGGCGACAGCAGCCTGAAAAATGATATAATCACTTGATAATAAAACAAAAGCGATACATGTCAGCTTTAAAGCATTTGATTTATATTTGGGCTATGGCAGATGTGCACGATACCGAAACGAGGAGAAAACAATCATTCATTAAGTGATATTTATTTCCGACATTGCAATGCCCATGACGAATTATTCTCAAGTCTATACTTATTCAGATCAACCCACTACTTGTCCCATATGCGGGTCAAGGTCAGAAGTTACAGTAGACTTTTCTCATACAAAGGATAAAACAGAAGTTCATCAATGTCCTTCCGCTAGTTGCAAATATGAATTTGTAATGGTGGCGGATGAGGATATTAAGTAATGACAATATGAAAGTCGTAGTCATATGATTAATGTAACCTGTGCAATTATTATTATAGAAGGGAAAATATTAGTTACTCAGAGAAGTGAGCTGATGAAATTGCCATTAAAATGGGAGTTTCCTGGTGGCAAGTTGAAAGAGGGGGAATCAGAAATTGATTGCATAAAAAGAGAAATTCAAGAAGAATTATCAATAAACATTGAAATAAGCAAAAGACTAAACGATAGCATTTTTGACTATGGAAGCTTTTCAATAAAGCTCATACCATTCATTGCAAACTATGTTTCGGGTCAAATTAATTTAACTGAGCACAAACAATACAAAATGCTAGACAGATCAGAGTTATTAAACTTAGATTGGGCTGAAGCAGATATTCCAATAGTGCACGAATTTTTGAGTTTATGATCCAAGGTATTTATGAAGAGTTAGTAACACAAGTTGTTTCAAGGCATATTGAATCCTTGGATAAGGAATTCTATTTTATAAAGGAAGCAAATATTGATAAAGAAGAGGCTGCTACAATTCTGTCTAATCATTTGTCAAAAACGATTAAGCTTGCTTTAAACTCAATTAAAGGGGAACACCAGGTTGAAACTCAAATTGAGATTGCTAATAAAATTATTAGGTTCCTCAAAGAAGTAATAATTGATGAAAGTTTTGATGACGACTTGGTAAATGTTGAAGGAAAAATTTTAAAGGCCGTTTTTTCTAAAATCGACAACCACTTCTCAGATTTAGATTTACACTTAAAAGAAATAACCCCATATACTAGACTAACCCATAGTGAACTGTTTACTGGTGGCAATGTTGGACTTTCCCTAGAAAGCGAACTACGAAAAGAAATCTTATCCTCAGACAAAATTGATCTTCTTGTTTCATTTATAAAGTTCAAAGGAATTATAATACTTGAGAAAGAGTTGAGGGAGTTCACGAATAGAGGGGGAAAGCTGAGAGTAATTACCACTACTTATATGGGGGCTTCGGATTTCAAGGCAATTCAATTGCTATCAAGTTTTAAAAATACTGAAGTGAAGATTTCTTATAATACAGGAAATGAAAGACTTCACGCAAAGGCTTATTTATTTCACAGAAATTCTGGCTACCATACAGGCTACATTGGCTCTTCAAATTTTTCTCGATCCGCTCTCACTGATGGTTTGGAGTGGAATTTAAAAGTGACGACAAAAGAAGTGAGCCATATCATTGAAAAGTTCCAAAAAACATTTGAAACTTATTGGTTGAGTAACGACTTTGAATTATTTGACGAGACGATTCATACAGTAAAACTAACTGACGCTTTAAAAGAAGGAAAATTCGCGAAAGGTTACGTAATAAATGCAGCTCAGTTTGATGTTAAACCATTCCCTTATCAAAGTGAAATTTTAGAAAAACTTGAAGTAGAAAGGAATGTTCATAGTAGAAATAGGAATTTACTCGTCGCAGCAACGGGAACTGGAAAAACCGTTATCTCGGCTTTTGACTATAAAAAATTTAGACAAGAAAACAAATCGTCTAAACTGCTTTTTCTAGCGCATAGAAAGGAAATTCTTACTCAATCAATTTCTACTTTTAAGGGAATTCTTAAGGATAATAATTTTGGAGAATTGTGGGTTGACGGACTAGTACCAGATAATTATGAGTTTGTATTTGCTTCAGTACAAACAATGAATAATCAAATTAAGGGTCTAAAACTTAGCCCAGAATACTATGATTACATCATTATCGATGAATGTCACCATCAAACAGCAAACAGTTATCGAGCAGTAATTAATTACTTTAAACCAAAGGTTCTTCTTGGACTTACCGCAACTCCTGAAAGAATGGATGAAGGCGATATTAAAGAAGATTTTTGCAATAGAATTGCTGCAGAAATTAGATTGCCAGAAGCCTTGAACAAAAAATTGCTTTGTCCATTTCAATATTTCGGCATTTCAGATAGCATTGATCTAACAAATGTAAATTGGGAAAAAGGTCATTATGTGGCAAGTGAATTAACTAAGCTATACACATCAAACGACAGAAGAGTTGGAGAGATTATTTCCAACTTAAAAAAATACACTAAAGATCCTACAGACTTACGAGCGTTAGGATTTTGTGCGTCGATGGAACACGCAAAATTTATGGCTGAGAAATTTTTGCTTGCAGGTTTGAAAGCGGATTACTTGACCAGTGAGAGTTCTCAAAATAGAGATAAAATAAGGAAACAACTAATTGACAAGGAAATCAATTATCTATTTGTTGTTGATATATTTAATGAGGGTGTAGACATTCCTGAAATCGATACAGTTTTATTTTTAAGACCAACAGAAAGTCTTACAGTCTTCCTTCAACAATTAGGCAGAGGACTTAGATTAGCTGACAATAAAGATTCTTTGACTGTTTTAGATTTTGTAGGAAATGCAAGACCGGAATACAATTTTGAAAATAAATTCCGTGTTTTAATAGGGAAGACTTCTACAACGGTAAGGAAAGAACTTGAAGACGACTTTCCTCATCTTCCATTGGGCTGTTCAATAATTTTAGAACAAAAAGCCAAAGAATCGATTTTAAAGAATATCATCAATGCTACGTCATTAAATAGAAATCAGATTATTCAAAAAATCAAACAATTTGATAATCACACAACTTTGCCTTTAAGCCTTCGGAACTTTATTGAGTTCAATAATATTCCGATTCAAACCATCTTTAAAAAAGATAGCTGGTCAAGGTTATGTCAAATAGCAGGCAAGATTAATAATTTTGAGAGTATAAATGAAAAAGAAATTGTTTCAGCAATCAGTAAAAAGTGGCTCTCTACTGCGTCTTTAAGCTATTTCACATTTATACTCCAAGTTGCCAAACAAAATTTTGAAATTAAAATTTCAGACTTCAATGAGATTGAAAAATCTATGCTGCTTATGCTTCATTATGACGTATGGCAAACGGCAGGCGGTTTTAATTCATTAGAGGAAAGTATTGCTGCGATTGGCAAAAACTCAATTCTTGTAGCTGAAATTATAGAAGTTTTAGAAATCCTCATTGATAAGATTGATTTCAAAGAATTAGAAATAAATCTGCCATATGCACAACCATTAAAAGTCCATTCAAGATATACTAGAGATCAGATTCTTGTGGCATTTAGAATGAACACTTTTGATAAAACGTCTTCTAATAGAATTGGTGTTGGCGTTGCGGAAAATAAAGAAATAAATACTGAACTGCTTTTTATAGATCTAATAAAGTCAGAAGAAAATTTTTCCCCGACAACTATGTATGACGACTATGCTGTAAATGAATTATTGTTTCATTGGCAAAGTCAGAACGCCACCAGTCCTGAATCTGGGAAAGGAATATCTTACATAAACCACAAAGAGATCAATAAGCGAATTCTTTTGTTTGTTAGAGAAAAGAATAAAGACCAATTCCAAAACACATTGGGATATGTATTCATCGGGGAAGGAGAAATTAAAGATCATTATGGGTCAAAACCAATGAGTATTAATTGGGAACTCAATGAGCCAATTCCTCATTTCTTGTGGAAAGACTCTGCTAAATTAGCATTATAAAAATTTTGCAAACGTGACTCATAGGCCAATGTACTTTCATTGGCTTATTTCATTTTTGCAATAGAATGAAAGGTGAAAACATCAAATTTGAATACCGCTACAGAGATGCTGCAAACTATAAACAATATGGTGGCATTGTATTCTGTAATCCTGAAGAACTTTCATTGGCAAGCATTGAATTTTGTATAAGAAAACATCTGGTTGAAGGAGAATTTTTCGACCATAATAGTTTTCACTTACCGCCATTATTTTTTGATAGTTATGATACAGAGTTAGATCACCCTTTCCACGAATTTTTTGGGGTTTCTTGTACTTCAGATTTGCCAACTGACACCAGAACAATTGGTGCATTTATTCATTCAATAGGTATGAAATAAAACCATCTACACTAATCTTTAAGACCTCTACAGTCTTTCCCTCCCCTTTTACCGTACATAAGCATATAGCTAAAACCATACAATATGCTTCGTCTGATTCTTGCCATTTTATTATTCCTGTTTTCGCTGCTGGCGGTATTGCCTATACCGGCAAGGCAGGCCTGGTATCCGGCCATTGCGGTGTCGGAGTTTCCATGGGTATGGTCTATAGGGTGTATGCTGTTGTTGCTATGGATATACAAGACCACTACTTATAAAGTGCCGGCGGCGGTGATTACAGTTGTGGCATTGTGCATTTTTGTATCGCCGGTTGTGAGGGGCTTTGGCGTGGCCAAAAATCTGGACGAGCGTCTCTACAGTGCCTTTGGTGTGCGCAGTGCTGATCTG
>DLGS01000425.1:349-7446 GCA_002482815.1 Bacteroidetes bacterium UBA7688 | reverse complement strand
AATACCTTGCGGTTTTCCGCTCTACAACAACAAACCCATGTCACAGGTATCGTGACCGACGGTATTGGTCCTCTTGCCGGTGTCAGTATCTCGGTAAAAAACCAGAAAATTATTGTCATCACAGACTTCGACGGTAAATTCACAATAGCAGTATCACCTGATGATATTTTAATTTTTAACTACATCGGCTTTAAAACGATTGAAATTCCTGTTGCCCGAAGGTTGGTAATCAATGTTCAGCTGCAGGAAGACGCAATGGCACTTCAAGAAGTAAAAGTAAATGCCGGTTATTATTCCGTAAAAGAAAGCGAACGTACAGGAAGTATTTCAAAAATCAATTCAAAAGACATCGAAAAGCAACCCGTTACCAATGTCTTAGCAACAATGCAAGGGAGAATGGCTGGAGTAGATGTTATACAAGATGGAGGTACTGCCGGAGGGTCGTTCCAAATAAAAATAAGAGGACAAAATAGCTTACGTACCGATGGCAACAGCCCTCTTTATATTATTGACGGTGTACCTTATTCATCCGAATCAATAGGTTCAAATGAAACTTCCACAACAACAGCGAGCCAAACAAGTCCCCTAAACAGCATTAATCCTGCAGATGTTGAAAGCATAGAAGTACTTAAAGACGCAGATGCCACCGCAATCTATGGTTCACGTGGCGCAAATGGCGTGGTACTGATTACTACCAAAAAGGGAAAAGCAGGTAAAACAACCGTTACTATTAACGCATCATCCGGTATAGGAAAAGTAACCAAGATGATCGATCTTATGAATACCAGTCAATATTTAGAAATGCGGCGACAAGCTTTTTTTAATGACGGTATAACGGTTTATCCCGATTCAGCATATGATATTAATGGCACATGGGATCAAAATCGATATACCGATTGGCAGGCAGCGTTTATTGGTGGAACCGCTCAAACAACCAACACTCAGCTTGCTGTAGCAGGAGGTTCAGAATCTACCCAATATCTTTTAAGCGGCAATTACCGAACAGAAACAACCGTATTTCCAGGCGACTTTGGATATAATAAGGGAGCAATCCACTTTAACATGAACCATGTCTCAGACGACAAAAAGTTTAAATTGATCGTTTCAGCAGGTTATACCTCCCAGAAAAACAATCAACCCTCCACAGACCTAACAGGCATATCAAGATCATTAGCACCAAATGCCCCAGCGCTCTACGATAGTGATGGAAATTTAAATTGGGAGAACAACACCTTTGACAATCCACTCGCAAGCCTGCTTAGTACAGGGGAAATCAAAACCAATGACTTGCTTGCAAATGCAGTGCTCAGCTATGAGCTCGTTCCTAATTTGGAAATTAAAGCAAATTTAGGATTTACTGATCTTAATAATAATGAGATGCGCACCATGCCCTCTACAATGTACAATCCAGCGTATGAAATCGGCAGTAGTGAATCAGTATTACTAACCAATGTAACAGGAAGACAATCGTGGATATTTGAACCACAAATACGTTGGAACCATACAGTCTGGAAGGGAGAATTTGATGTATTGCTAGGTGCTACGGCACAGCAGCAAAAGACCAACCGACTGTATCAAATGGGATATGGATTTGCAAATAATAGCTTGTTATATGATCTGGCTTCGGCAACTTCTGTCTTTACGTTCATGAGTGATGAGACGGTCTATCGTTATCAGGCATTTTTTGGAAGGATTAATTACAATTGGCAAAAACGCTTTATACTCAACCTAACTGGACGAAGAGATGGTTCAAGTCGTTTTGGTCCGGGTAAGCAGTTTGCAATTTTTGGGGCCGTTGGGGCAGCGTGGTTGTTTTCAAATGAAAAATTTTTAAAAAACAACACTCGTATATTAAGCTTTGGAAAGCTACGAGCCAGTTATGGGACTACAGGAAATGATCAAATTGGAGACTATCAATTTCTGAATACTTATGCTTCGTCAGGAAAATCATATCAGGGAACTGGACTAGATCCAATAAGACTGTTCAATCCTAATTTTGGTTGGGAGATCAATAAAAAATTTGAAGTTGCACTGGAAACTGGTTTTTTCCATGACCGCATTTTTCTAACTACAGCCTGGTACCTCAATAGATCTTCAAACCAACTTGTGGGTATACCGCTTCCCGGTACTACAGGATTTTCATCCGTAAACGCAAATCTGGACGCTACCGTTCAGAACAGCGGGCTCGAATTTACATTTCGAACGTTAAATATCGACCATAAGAATTTTAGTTGGACAACAAACTTCAATATAGCCGTATCAAAAAACAAGCTTATTTCATTCCCTCGACTAGAGGCTTCAACCTATGTAGATAATTATGTGATAGGAAGATCTTTAAACATTACAAAAGTTTTTCATTATACTGGACTCAATACGCAAACGGGACTTTATGAATTTGAAGATGTAAACGGAGATGGCATTATTACCGCTGATAAGGACAGAAAGACGATTGCAGATTTGACTCCAAATTATTTTGGAGGGTTACAAAATCAGTTTCAATTTAAGAATGTGCAATTAGACTTTCTATTCCAGTTTGTCAAACAAAAAACCTACGATTATATCGCCAATGTTCCCGGAGGAGCTTTTTACAACCAAAGAGCTGCAATGACCAGTGCGTGGCAATCTATAGGTGATAATACAACCTATCAACAGAATACCACAGGGGTAAATAGTGACGCTGTAACAGCCTTTTACAATTACAAATCCAGCGATGCGATTATTGTGGACGGATCCTATATTCGACTAAAAAACATCTCGCTGAGTTACGATTTACCATTTAAAATGGAAAAGAAGATAAAGTGCAAACTCTTTTTTCAAGGACAAAACCTATTAACATTTACTCCATACAAAGGAGGAGATCCAGAGTTTAAATACACCGGTTATCTTCCGCCATTAAAGATATATACCATCGGTGTTCAACTGATTTTCTAACACAATACTTTTTATTATGAAAACTATATATAATGCATTTCTGCTTTTCATTTTTGAAAAACGGACAAGTATCAGGGTGATTGCTATTTCAATTTTAATTGTTATAGTTATCCTCACAACTTCATGCGACAACTTTGTAGAAGTTGACCTGCCCACTTCACAGCTTACTTCTAAAACTGTATTTGAAGACGTGACTACTGCAAATGCAGCTATGACCGGAGTTTACGCAAAACTTCGCGACACAGGATTACTCACTGGTAATTCCACCGGTTTAACCTGCAGACTAGGACTTTATACAGATGAACTCGATTATTACAAATCCAACGATCCCAATTATTTCTATACAAATTCTCTTTATTCGGCTGAGGCTGGCATACAGGACTTGTGGAATCAAAGCTATAATGTAATATACGCGGCAAATGCCGTAGTAGAAGGTATTTCAGCATCCCATTCATTGGCACAGAAAGATAGGGACAGATTACGGGGAGAAGCACTTTTTGTACGGACCTTAGTACATTTTTATTTGCTCAATCTTTATGGAGATATTCCCTATGTAACTACAACTGATTACACCTATAACAGTACTATTCATAAAGCACCAACCCCCGAAATTTATGGCAAAATAATTACCGATTTAGAAGAAGCGACCTTAGTACTACCTGAGAAGTATAGTTCCCCGGAACGAGTTCGACCAAACAGGGCCACTGCACAGGCACTATTAGCCAGAGTTTATCTCTACATGGGATTATGGGCAGAAGCTGCTAATAGCGCATCAGCTGTTTTAAACAATCCCCTTTATTCCTGGGAACCGGATTTAGACAAGATATTTCTAAAAGAAAGTACTGCAACCATATGGCAGTTTAAACCCGATAGTGATAGTGGAAATACTAAGGAAGGTAATTTATTTGTTTTTAATTCCGCCCCCCCTCCTACAGTGGCACTCACTATTAATTTGGTCAATGCCTTTGACCCAATAGACCAAAGAAAAACACATTGGATTAGAGCCATTACAAAGGGAACAACCACTTGGTATCACTCGTTTAAATACAAACGTAATGCTAAAGCAGCGGATTCTAATGAGTATTCAATTGTGTTTCGTCTTGCCGAGCAATACCTAATCCGGGCAGAGGCACGCGCCCTGCAAGGGGATCTAATTGGAGCAAAAGAAGATTTGAATGTAATCCGACATACAGCAGGACTGCCCAATACAACTGCCGTTTCTGCAATTGAGATTCGAGAAGCCATAATTAAGGAACGCCGCCTGGAGTTTTTTACCGAATTCGGGCATCGGTTTTTTGATTTAAAACGAGTGGGCAATCTTGATTCAGCCCTTTCCTTTTCAAAACCGAAATGGTCCGATAATGATGCACTTTGGCCAATTCCAGCGCAGGAATTAAGTGCTAATCCAAATTTGAACCCGCAAAATACTGGATATTAAAGCCATCTGAAATGAAAAAAAGCAACAGAAGAAATCACAATGTCGCTCATTTTAGGGAAAGCAAAATTATGGTCAGTATATTTTTGCTGCTATGCTTTACTTCAATTGCCCAGCTGAAAAAGCATTTGACCCAGGACGACTATTCCCAGTGGAGCACTTTTAGTAATGTGGCACTGTCTGAAACAGGGAATTGGGTGAGTTATAAACTAAACTATGAAAACAAAGAAGATACTCTCTTTGTTAAAAGTACTCGTCAAAATAAGATATATTCATTTCCAAAAGGAGCAAATGGTAAATTTTTAAAAGGCTCTATTTTCACTTATCAGCAACCTGAAAAGCGATTAATGCTTATTAATCTGGACACGCAAAGAAAGATAGAATTGTCTGATGTAACCCGTTTCGAGATTGTAAATAACGGAAAATACATTATCACGTTAGGTAATAAATATGGTTCCAACAGTACCATGTCCATCAGGGATGAAAATGGAGAAACTATAGATGTTATCGAAGGTGTTACAACACATGTATTAAATGATAAAAGAGACGCACTGATTTATAGTAGTGATGTATCAGACAACCATAGTGTCGGGCATATTGATTTAAAAAAATACAAGAGAGATCTAATTATTTCAGAGAATGGGCATCCATTTCACAACCTTACATGGCAAAGAAATGGAAATAGCATTGCTTTTTTAAAAGAGACAGATAGCCTGACCAAAAGTAATGCGCTCTTATTTTATCGAGTACCTCAGAAAAAACTAATTATTCTTGAACCTCATGACTTAAAAGAAATGCCAGAGATGCATATTATAGCGGAATTGAAGTTAACTATTTCAGATGATGGTACTAAAGTCTTTTTCGGTGTTAAAAAGAATAACTCTGTATCGTCAGACACAAAAAATAATGAGGTCGAAATTTGGAATGGTAATGCTCCTTGGGTTTATCCTATGGAAAAAAGTGTGGGCAATTGGGAAGATGCAGCCAAACTTTCCGTTTGGTTTCCAGAGAATAGTATTTGTATGCCCATATCTTTCACTGAATTACCCAATGTTCAATTAACAGGAAAGCAAGACTACGCCATTCTTTCAAATCCTAAATCTTATGCCCCACACTATAAATTAGATGGGGATGTAGATTACTATATTACCGATTTAAAAAAGAACACGCGCTCGCTTTTTTTAAAACAACAGCCCACAGATGAAAACAACCTCATTGTTTTTCCTTATGGAAATCAAATAGCTTATTACCGTGATACTAACTGGTGGCTTTATGATCCTGATAAAAACAAACAAATAAATTTAACCAGTGGCATTGCAACTGTTTGGGATTCAAAAAATGATAATTTTGCGCCTCCAATTTCTCCTTATAATTGTCCCGGTTGGAGTTCAGATGGAAAATACATATTACTTTATGATACCTATGACCTTTGGATAGCAGCTTTGGATGGCAGCAGTTGTAAAAGACTTACTTATGGACGTGAGAAGAACATCGTTTTCAGGATCAGTCCGTATGAATTTTTACATAAATTTTCTGCAAAATATGGTGGAAGAAGTACAGCGGTGTTTGATTTGTCAAAAGAAATAATTCTAGAAGCTACTGACAAAGATGATAGTTCTACAGGATATTATATTTGGAATACTAAAGAAGGAGAAAAACTACTGGTACATAATGACAGTGCAATTGATCAAATACAAAAAAACAAAAATAACTCATATGTCTTTGTAGAACAGAAATTTGACAGGTCTCCGGTTTTATTGTTTAAACAAGAGAAAAATTCAAAAAATACAGTTCTTTTTGCCAGCAATCCCCAACAGCAACGTTACAATTGGGGCAGATCAGAACTGGTTCACTATACAAATAAAACCGGACAGGCACTCAAAGGTATATTATTATATCCGAGTGATTTTGATAAGGAAAAAAAATACCCGATGATCGTTCATATCTATGAAATAAGATCAGCAGGACTTCACCGATATACAAATCCTTCACAGTATAATGATGAAGGTTTTAATGTTACGAATTACACCCTGAATGGTTATTTTGTTTTGCTGCCGGATATTGTATATGAATCTGGAAATCCCGGTGTTTCAGCGACAGCATGTGTTTTGGCAGCAGTCAAAAAAGTAACCGATATGGGATTTGTGGATCCTAAAAAAATCGGTTTAACAGGACATTCTTTTGGAGGATATGAATCCAGTTTTATTATAACGCAAACCGATGTTTTTTCAGCGGCAGTATCAGGGGCTGGGATAAGTGATATTGTAAGATGGTACTTTAGTATCGGTAAAGATATTAAGGCTCCGGAGGCCTGGAGGTTTGAGAGCCAGTTATTCAGAATGGGTAAGACATTCTATCAAGATAAAGATAGCTATTTTCGTAACTCACCAATACTGCATGCAGCCAATATTACCACACCTTTATTACAATGGACAGGAAAAGAAGACCCGACTGTTTCCTGGGATCAAAGCATTGCTTTTTATATAGCCCTGCGAAGATTGCAAAAAAAGCATATGCTGTTAGTATATCCCGATGAACCTCATGTAGTTTTTAATAGAAACAGTCAAAAGGATTTAACAATACGGACACAGCAGTGGTTTGACCATTATTTGAAAAAACAACCACCAGCAGCTTGGATTACTGCGGGTACAAGATGGGATTAGAATTACAAAAAATAATGCAGTTCCTAATAACAAGGAACTGCACTACTTTCAACTAACTTGAACAATTA
>DLGS01000425.1:0-320 GCA_002482815.1 Bacteroidetes bacterium UBA7688 | reverse complement strand
AACAATTACGGGTTACTTCTATAAAGCTGAAGAACACACGGACTTGCATCCGTTTCTTTTCTGAACACTTGAAAATTTTCGTACATACATACAGGTCCAGGTGAGGCCGTACAATCTACAGTTACCTCTTCACAACTTGTAGCTAGCGGATCATGGATATACCCTTCAATTAAAAGGGTATCAGCCTTACTTTCTTTTGACACATTGGTGCTTACAGCGCCTGCGCTTGCCAATACAAATGCTGCAATTGGCAATACTAAAGTTTTTACAATAGGTCTCATAATATTAAAAATTTAAATTGATGATCTACTCTTTTTTAC
>DLGS01000334.1:6075-9211 GCA_002482815.1 Bacteroidetes bacterium UBA7688 | reverse complement strand
ATATCGATTATGAAAGTGATGATTATGCTTTCGTACAGGATAAGAGAGCGATGCAAATGTTGAAAATTGCCGGAGTGGGGAGCAGTAAGGAGTTCGCTCCGAAGAACTTTTTGTATACCGGTCAATCCAATATTAATGACTATGTATACTTCAAAAGGCGGAAGACAAAAGAACGCGCAGGCCTCTCAATGAAGGATAATTACCTGGAAAATCAGGAAGTGATTTATTACAGCTTCAATTTAGATATTAATGGAAAAGGAAGCTATGAGAATATAAAAGGCTATGCCAAGTTTGATGAAGTGGGTATTTGTACCGGGAATGATGATTATGGTTATGTAAGGCTATTAAGAGATGAGGCCGGAAATGCAAAATTTCATCCCGCTACCGTTTATGGCATCAACACAGCAAGGTATTATATACCTCACATTTTTTATGATGGATATGAAGAAAGCAGCGATTTGAAAAAGGTTGCCAAAGGATTGTTTGCTTCCGGAAAAGAAATGTTTGGCACAATCATTATGAGAAACCCGTTCAAACGCTGGGTTGGAGAAAGAAGAGGAAGGATTTTCAATATTGATCAATCGTTCATCAGGTTGCAGGCGCCGGATTTAGCTAAAAAAGGTGGCGGTATCAGGGTACGTCAGTTAACCCTTTCAGACAATTGGTCGGCATTGTCTGGTAATGAATCAGCTACTTACGGAAAGAAATATGACTACACCACTTCCATAGGTAATTATGGTATCATTAGCAGTGGAGTAGCTACTTATGAACCTATGATCGGTAACGATGAAAATCCGTTTCGTAAACCTGTTTTTTACGCAATGGATAAAGGCCGGTTATTACCAGCTGTAAATTTTTTCCAGGAAGAACCATTCGGTGAAAGTTTTTTCCCCAGTCCGGGTGTAGGCTATAGTAGTGTTAAAGTAACAAGCATTCATCAGGAAGAAGGTCGTTCAGCACAATCTATGGATGAACATTTATTTTATACTGCAAAAGATTTTCCTATTAAAATCGACTATACCCAAATCGGTGGAGATAAAAATTCATCTCAGCGTAAATTATTCAAGTACACTAAGAAGGCCGAAGTTCTACAGGGTTATTCTTTGATTTTTAATGATATGCACGGCAAGCCTAAAGCCGTAAATAATTATACGATTCATCAGGATGGTTCTTCTGTTACGATGAAGAAGATTACAGGAGTTGCCTATAAATACTTTACGGATGCAAATGAAAAGAACCTTGATAATAAAGTAACAGTTTTAGTCCGTAACAGAGGAACAACAGATGGTTATGAAATAAGGCAAGTAACCCTGGGTCAGGATATTGATGTCTCAATTGATAGCAGGCATAGGAAAACGCAAACAACTACGACTCAAACAAATCTGAATCTTAATGTGTTTTTAATCGGGATATTCCCAATATTCCCATTTACAGTTTTTCATACAGAAAAAGAAAAAACACTTGAGTTTGGTTCCATGGTCACTACCAAAATTGTTCAGCAATATGGCATATTGAAGTCAATCGAGCAATTTGACCATGAGGCTGTTACTAAAACTGAAAACCTTGTTTTCGATGCGGAAACCGGTGGGGTGTTATTAAGTAAGACCAACAATCAATACAACGATAATATTTACACACGAAAGGATCCTGCCTATCTGGCTTACAAGGGAATGGGGCCCGCATACACTAATATGGGTTACGAGGAAACAGCTACACTTGTGGTCGATAATGCCAGAAATGGATTTTTGCAAACTTCACACATGGAGAGATTTGGACCCGGAGATGAAATTTTGGTTGATATTTCTGAACGGCAAGGCATGAAACTTGTAACAAATTATCTCAAAATCTGGATCCTGAACGAAACCGGAGGACGTGTCTGCAGGAAAGATACGGCAATCAGCAATGTTGCCTTTTGGAGAGCTTCTGATAGTTTATGCAATTGTAGCGAAGGTTTTCATTTTGAACAGATATCCGGTTCCGTTTCTGTTTCGATCTATAAAAGCTCTTCTCCAAGCGTGTTGTTTGCATCCGGGACATTAAGCAGTTCTGCTGTTATGCCTGCGCCAACTTGCGCAGATTCGTCGCAATTCCTGGGTTTTAACCTCCCTCCCGGCAATTACAATTATACGTTGAGTGGTTCAGGTATTTATAATACAACGGGGTATTCGAGTCCTAAATCCGGGACATTTACTGTATCATCAACAAATGGTATCAGTATTGGATTGCAAAATTGCAGACAGGATTATTATGTTCCACAAATTCATTCCATTTGGACTACGACAGCTTGTACGTCTCCGTTCACTCCTTGCATTCGTACAGGCATTACGGATTCTACAGGTCCATGTGCTTATGCAGTGGCACCAAGATTTAAGGACGAATTTGATGCAGCGGATCTGACAAAAAATATCAGCAAATGGCCGACAACGGCAAAGACATTTAGCAATGTGCCAATAAAAGTATTGCGATCAGGAAGAAGGAATAACCTGGACAAAATGGTTCAGCAAGTTGTATTTGCCGATCCTGTAAACAGAACCTCTTATCCAACCGATACAAGAGGATACTTTGAAAAGTATGATAACGTTATCTCTGCCGGTGCAAATACTTTTACCGATACGGCTCAGAACTATGCAGGATTTGAAGACTCTGTTGTGATGCCTTATCTGAAAAAATACAGAAAGCTCAATGCTTTTGTATTAGGGCTCAACGGCAATTACAGACCATCGGCTTCTTTTACTCCTATTACCAAAAGAACTTACGCAAAAGAGCATACCCGGTTTAATGGAACGTATATAATTGATACTCCATTCTGGGTATATCTGACCCCTAAATGTCCTTACAAATGTGCGAGCGGACAAACGGTGTTATCGCCAAATGAATTTACCCAGATTCCATTCTGGAAACGAGCATCGACAATTACCCGATATGACCCTAATGGTAATGCATTGGAAGAAAGGGATGTTTTGGGTAATTATTCCTCCGCACAATATGGTTACAATAAGTTATTGCCGGTTGGGGTTGCAGCAAATGTACAGGCTCAGCATTTTATGTTTGAAGGCTTTGAAGATTACAATATGCTACTGCCGCAGAATACAGCGGAATTGTATAAAAAACGGCAGCTCCACAGCCTGCTCGGCTG
>DLGS01000334.1:312-6040 GCA_002482815.1 Bacteroidetes bacterium UBA7688 | reverse complement strand
GCTCGGCTGGCCATTTGCCGAACCGGTTTCCAGCGTAACGGGCGCTTACCCTTCCGAACAATCATCAGGAGACCCCGCCGTATTTACAAGAAGCGGACAACGTTTTTACCTGATGCAGAAAGCTCCTTCGGGTTTGGGAATGGAACTCAGCAGCGATGCCAGCCATACGGGTAATTTCAGCCTGAAATTCACCTCAACGAAATCTATTGATTTTGCCATTGCAGACAATAATCCGACTGCCATAAGTCCGTTCACAATGGATCATGCGCAGAACTATTTAGTCAACTTCTGGGCTAAGTCGACAAGCGGCGCTGCTATAACTGCCGCATCATTTACAGCAAGTATTGCACCCTCCTCTACCAGTGGTACTGTTACTGTAAAATCAGGCAATATTGATGGCTGGTACCTGGTGCAGATTAATCTTGACCTGAAACCAATTACCACTGTGCTTCCGCTTACTGCAACAATAGACTTTCCCGCAGATGTCTATGTGGATGACCTGCGCTTTATTCCATCTCAATCGAACATGAAGAGCTTTGTGTACGATCCTATCACTTTCAAGCTGATGGCTCAGTTAGATGAAAATCATTTTGCCACATTCTTTGAGTATGACCAGGAGGGATTGCTGATCAGGACCAAAAAAGAAACCAGTCGTGGTATAATGACTATCAGTGAAAGCAGAAGGTCAAACGCAAAATAATCGAAGAGACATGAAAAGATCATTTTTGACAATTTTAATTTGTTATGCATCCTGTTCAGGATTTGCCCAGGTTTTCTGGCCTTACACACAATTATTTAATCAATTGAAAACAAGCACACAATCACAAATGACCTACAATTATAAGGTTATACTCATTGATGTGAAGACGGGAGTGGCAGTGGATAGTATGTTTGGGTTTCTGGCCTGTAAAGACAAGAAATTCCTGGATAGTAATTCACTCTATTTTATGGCAAAAACTGAAAAGGAGTATTGCAAGTTTGATCATACAGACCAGACTGCTATGGTATTTGACCTTAAAGATTTATCCAAAAAAATGAAGTTGCCTCTTATTGATGAGCCCAATAGAATGATTTCTATTTCAGAGGATTTTATTGCTGATGAAGGTGGAAAGATTGAATATGATTTCAGAAATAATTTCTATTACCGCTTGAAGTTTACGCCGAAAAATCAGGCACTTCATTATGGTCATGTTGATTTCAATAAACAGAATCATAGTTTTATAGGGGCTTACCTCGAAATGGATGATGTGAATCCTGTTGAAAACACGCACTTCCGAAAGGCAGTTTATATCTATAATGTCAGCTTCAATGTCAATGATGCCGTATTCAATATGTCAAGGTATTATACCATAAGAAAAGGGCAGCTTTCAATGGGAAAGCAATACAGTACTTATAAAATCACTAAAATACTATAAAACTATTTTTATGAACAGGAGATTATGGCTTATAATCGGATTGGTATTATACAATTCTATTTGTTTTGCACAGGACTTCAAGTTTTTTCCGGATGAATTCTCGAATAAGGTAAACAGCAGTGTAATTGCTTCCGGAACATTTCCATATGCGATGCCTGTAACTGAGAATGACAAATGGTACTATATGGCCTACTCTCCGGGTCCGTCTTTTTTCGATTCAAAGCATAAGTTTAAGAGTGTCGAAGATATTGTTCGGGTCGGAATCCTGCACGATACAGGGGTAATTTATGCTGCATACAAGTACAAGATAAGTCTTGAGATAGAATGTCTTGATTATCATTCACCTTTTAGCCCGGTCATTAAAAATGCAATACTTGAATTCTCTTATAATCCCGATTCCTTAGCTCCATATAAAGACCTTGCATTATTCAGGTTTACGGGGTACAACCATTTTAAGGTGACAATTACCGGCATTGATGATATTACCGGTGGTACACCAACGGCTTTATCTGCAGCAGCCATTGCCAGAAATTTCTTTGTGGAATCTGAAATTTCTGTCCAACGGTATGATCTTACTCCACAATACGCAGTGATAGGTAATAATCCGTCTCCGGATGGGAAGGAATTAGAGGTCTTTTGGAATATGTACGATGTAGGATCACCCGTGACCTGTCCGTTAGGCTCTCCGGGTGGTGGGAATGATTTTAAGCCTGCCATTTACGAATTGGAATGGTGCTATATTGATGATTACCAATATGACTTTTCCACCAATGACAGTTCTTATGCTTTTACCACCCCCGGAAACATCAATTACGACTTCAGGAAGAACAGCACCAGGGTACAGATTAGTAAAGGCCGCTCCTTCACCATCCCCTTAGTTTATGAACACGGTGCAATAGTATACCGGATACGTGCTATCAGACCCGACGCTACCCGGTATAAAGACATTGAAATAGGAGGATGGACACTAAGTGATTACGGTACAGTAGATGCAAGTGCCTCCTGCTTTTCCAAAGAAGGTTTTTTAATTACTGACGCACATTTACTCGACAAGATGAATTGGCAGTATACCATCAATTTTGCCGAGGAAGGAAAGTATAAACATGTCATCAATTATTTTGACGGATCTTTAAAAGACCGGCAGACCCAGACAAAAATCAATACGGATAGTGGTTATGTTATTGCGGTAGATAAGGTGTACGATTTTGAGGGACGACCTTCTCTTGTTTCTTTACCGACACCTGTTTATGGTCAGAATAATCTGGAATACCGTTCGGATATCTTATTGAATACTGCTACCGGCAATCCTTATAAAGCTGCTGACTTTGATTTTATGGGTTGTAGCCGCCCCGATTCAATACCTTATTTGTCAACAACGGCTAAGGCTAATATTTATTATTCTCCACTCAACAGCGATCAGGGAGACATGCAGAAATTTGTACCGGATGCAGAAGGTTATCCTATGGTTCAAACTATTTACTCACCTGACAATACCAATAAGGTATTATGGCAGGGTGGCGCAGGGCAGGAACAGCAAATCTGGAAAGGACATCCGACACAATACGAATATTCCAGACCTAATCAGAAGGAAATTGACCGCTACCTGGGAACAGAAGTCGGATATGCGCAGTTTTATCCAAAACAGGTTGTCACCGACCCGAACGGACAATCCAGTTATTCTGTTTTAGACCCTGCCGGAAAAGTAGTTATCTCTGGCCTGCAGGGTCCAAGCCCGGACTCTTCACAAATTCCGATTGATACCTTGTCAAATTTTGTAAGAGGAAAATCAGAGTGCGATGATTTGCTGGAAGGTTTTAACCAGCAA
Organism: Bacteroidetes bacterium UBA7688; assembly: GCA_002482815.1. Classification (GTDB taxonomy): domain Bacteria; phylum Bacteroidota; class Bacteroidia; order Chitinophagales; family Chitinophagaceae; genus Rurimicrobium. The sequence continues at coordinate 2,800 of DLGS01000334.1, read as the reverse complement.
AAATCAGGGAATAGTATAAGTGCTCAATTACCTGCCTACAATGATGAATACGGAGACGGCACATTTAAATATAGCGTGCGCACCTTTCCTTTTGATACAAGATGTGCCGGTCAATACCTCTGGGTTCCGGCTGCTTATACCATGAAGGTGACTAACGACTGCGGTGTTATCAAAAATAACACGACAGGCATTGCGGGCGAACACAAAGTAACGCCTGCTGATGGTTCTGCTTATGAAGTTTCAAGCCAGATTGTTGCCGGTATGCCTAAAGGGAATTACCTGGTCAATAAGGAGCTTTCCTTTTCAGAAAAAGAAGTGTATAATATGGTAGACAGTTTCGTTTTTGCAAACGAACCCAATTGTTATAATGATCTTCATTATTTTATAAAAAAAGCCATCGACTCCACTAAATTTCCTTGTGAAGGTTTTGTTGATACCAGCACCAGTCATTGCGATCAGATGAAGAAATTGATGATGGCAGAAATGTACCCGGGTGCTAAGTATGGTAAGTACACCATAGATAGTTTGGGGAACTTTTCTGATGGAGGAGAAAATAGTATTTTTACTTATCATCGGAAGGTTATTCCCCCTCCTCCGGCAGAACCTACTTTACTAACTTCCAACTATTTGGCAAGAATAGGTTATGATCCGACTTTTAGTTTTTCTTATCCAATTGGTTCTTTAGATTCAACTTGGAAGTTGTCTTGGGACGATGCAATATACCGTGGTGCTTACCCAGATGGGTCTTATGGACTCGGACCTGCGATTGAAAGTGATTTAGGAGCTGTTCCTGCTTTTAGCATGTTTGGTTCAGCATTGAGACATGATGCAACCTATTGCCATCCTGGTTTGCTTGCACCAGGGCCATCGGGAGTGTCCTCTCCTTTTTATGTTAAAGCAAACGTATTTATTGATAGTAATACAATTAAATTAGGTCTGGTTTTTGCAAAAGGAGCGATGGATGATATCGTTGATAGTATTCGAGTAAATGGCATAAGTAATTATTTAGATGCAAAAATGTCATTCAATGTACAGGGTTTTCAATATGGAGATAATGATGTCGTTTGGGTTGGCCGTAATAACTCTTCGTCTTGTTCTTCCACTGTTGATTCCGTTATAGGAAATACTGTAAGGTTTGCTGGATTCATTCTTAATACAGATACCACAGGCTATTATTCCTACCGTGACTCCTGCATTACTCTCCCTGACTCTGTAATAAAAGACGGAATCGTTTATAAGGATCTTAAAAACCTTCCGATTCAAACTCTCATAGACATTTTTAACGATGACATTGCAGAAGCTTTGCTGCCGCTGCATCCTGAGTATTGTAAATTGCTCAATTGTAATGATGCCAACTTTGATCAGACACTTGCGGAAACGATCAGTTTTCAACAGGCTGAAAACAACAACATGTTTTACCTGGATTCTTTGGTGGCACACGATCCCCTCGTTTTGCTCGGAGGCGGGCTTGCCACAGCACACCGCTTAAAGTACATGAAAGGATTTTTAGGCAAACGAATTGATTCCCTCGCCATGGAGCAAACCTACTGTGGTGCCGGAAACGGGGAAGTATATGCCTACTGTGTGGCTAAAGATTATAAGTATCAGATTGACAACTTTATTTTTGCCAGCGATGATATCAGACAAACTTATTTTACCAATCTGAAAAGCCTGTATATCGGCAATCGTACACTGATCAAACAGGGAAAATTAGATTCCACAACTTCTTCCTGCGTTAAGTGTGCAAGCAATAGGCTGAAGCAAAAAGGATTACCCGTTTTCCACACCCTTGACAGTATGTTTAATTCTGTCGGTACGGATTCATCATTCAGCGGAGGAGGCGGTGATGGAGATGAGCAATTGCCGGAATGGATGAGAGAGAAATTTAAGAAAGCAAAAGATAATGACTCTGTGGGAATGTCCACCGTTCCCGGGCCTTTAAAGGATTCTATGTTTGTGTTGGATAATGATTATGCAGAAATTCAGGCCATTTCTGTTAAGAAACATCTGCTGAATTGTACGATGGATACAACAGTGAGAAACAGAATTTTCGAGTCAACAGTGAATGTATTGATGAGCGGCCGGAAACTTACACCAGCCATTATTACCAGTATTATCACAGATACAGTTTCTTTGGCTATAACGGATTTGTGCCACCCTTTCCTGGTCGCTTACGATCTCATCCCGGATACAAGGGAAGCCACCACACATTATTCATGCGGCACTACAGAATTGTATGAAGGTTTGCGCGATTTTCTGCAAAGGCCACAGGTGACCAATGAATTGAAAAATGCCACCGCTTCCGTCTCGGGAGGAACCTCAGTCCCTGGTCCATACAATGTATTCGAATCACAGTTTTCTTCAGGGCCGGGCATTACGGTATCTACCTACATGGACGGTACTTCGCTGGTATGCTCCACCTGCTATGTCAACCTGATTGTTTCTTCCAATCTCAAAACGGATACCTTCCATATCACGCCTGCAAGCT
>DLGS01000334.1:0-227 GCA_002482815.1 Bacteroidetes bacterium UBA7688 | reverse complement strand
AGTGCCACACCCGATATTGCAGCGTTCCTAAGCAGCGTGTCACCGGTCAATACTATCGTAAATGCCCGCTGCCTCAACAGTCTTGCGTCGGCCATGGCTACCGGTGTGGTGGCAAAAAATACTGCAGTTGTTGACGTAGCATCTGCATTCTCCTTTGCATCAAGTCCTTATTTTGTCTGGAGTCACAACACCACCTTTATGGAGGATGCGCCATCTGTTACCACACT
>DLGS01000420.1 GCA_002482815.1 Bacteroidetes bacterium UBA7688 | reverse complement strand
ATAATCCTAAGTTTTAATCGGGGGGACGAAAGATATAAGACATCAGATAAGAGATTACGAACAAAGCAGCTCAACCGATTGGTTGAGCTGCTTTGTTCGTTTAAATGGATTGGTAATTAAATTAGGTCTCGATAATAATTAAATTAGGTGCAGGTAGTAATTAAATTCGCAGTAGTGGGTGTTCAGAAATTGTTTTTCAACATTTATACAACAATCTTATTGCTTGTTGGTTGGGATCGCTAAGCCTCTGCCTAAACACAAATATGGGTGAAGAGTCTTTTAGCAATATTGGAAAACCATATCTTTACAACAGCGAAATTTTCTACTATGAAAACGACTGTCCTGTTATTCATCGGTTGCCTGGTCCTGTTTTTTTCTTCGTGCCAAACGAAAGAATATACCTGCCAATGCCAGGGTGGGCTTAGCGGTCAGGGAGCCACAATTAAAATTGAAAAATCTACTAAAGCAAAAGCTTTACGTGTTTGTGAAAACAAATTAATGGCTGATGGCGGAGCGGCCGACGGGTTTCATAATTGCGAAATTCTGTGAATCTCCCGGTTGTTAATTACGCCATAGGTGTTCTGAAATTGTTTATCTCAATTCCCACCAACAATCTTATTTCATGTTTGTTGGCAAAGCTAAGCCTTAGACTCAATATCAAAAAAGCAGTCGGGAGACTGCACTGTAGCCAAGACTTAGAGGGCTTTGCTGCTTTGCCGACCGACACTCTAAGTCGAACAGCATGTGGATATACTAAGGCGAAAGGGTGGTTGCGCTTCGGAATATATGGAACAGGTGTGATTGTTTATTGCGTCAATACAAATGAAAGCCGAAGTGCATTGATAATCTAGAGAACACGCATTTGTTTGAAAAAATCATCTTTATAAGAAGAACCTATTGGCAACTCCTGTTTGTTGCACAGGACAACTATTTGGTTATCGATTTCAACAATAAAATTTTTATTGACCAGATAGGATTTATGAATTCGCTGGATAGGCGAAAATGCTTTTAATTGCATTTCAAGATGACTTAGTGTGCTGTGTACAATCACTTTTTGATGGAGTGTATAGATACACAAATAGTTTTTGAGCCCCTCAATATAGATAATTTCATTTGCGTGAATTTGAACCATTTTTCTATCGCTTTTGACAAAGAAGCTAAAAGTATCCTCGCTTTGCTTACTTTCAGATTTCTGTTGACGGGAGCTTGCTTTTTCGACCGCTTTTGCAAAACGTTCAAAGGAAAAAGGTTTCAATAAATAATCGACCACGTCTAATTCATAACCTTCTATTGCATGTTGATGAAAGGCAGTGGTAATAATAATTTCTGGTGGAGATTTTAAAGTTTTAATTAACTCCAATCCTGACAGTTCAGGCATTTTGATGTCTAAAAACATCAGGTCAACCGTGTGCTTATTTAATGCAGCAAAAGCCTGCAAAGCATTACTGCATTGTGCTACCAGCTGCAGATGACTTAGCTTTTCAATATAGGTTTCCAGTACATCTCTGGCCAACACTTCATCATCAACAATGAGGCATTTCATAAGGCTAAATTAAGTAAGAGTGAAACAGAAAAAACATGGTCTTGGTTGTCTATGCTTAAATGGTATTGATTGGGATAAATGAGTTCCAGTCTTTTTCGAACATTGATCAATCCGATGCCGCTTTCTGCCTTTTTTTCCATTTGCTGTGATTTATATGAGTTGCGGCAAAGAAGTTGTAATTGTTGTTCTTTAACCTGTATGTCCATGTGCAGAAAACTTTGCTCAATCATAGAGTCGAGACCATGCTTTACAGCATTTTCAATAAAAGGAATCAGAATCAGCGGTGCAATATAATAGCTGTTTTTGTCGGTCTTGATGTTTACTTTAATATCGTGTATCGGACTTATTCTGGTTTGCTCAATGTCAAGATAATCTTGTAGCATCTTTAATTCTTTTTCTAATGGCACTTGTTCTTGCTGTGTTTCGTACAACATATACCTCAACAGGTCAGATAGTTTAAGAACTACCACAGATGTTTGATCAGATTTTTTTAAGGACAAAGAATAGATACTGTTAAGCACGTTAAACAGGAAGTGCGGATTGATTTGTGACTTGAGCAGGCTTAATTCTGCTGTCATTTGCTGCTTTTGGATGGCTTCCTTTTGTCGGTTGACTTCAAAATATTTTTGCGCCAAATAGCCAATTGAAAACAGGAACGTCATGAGAAACAAAGTTCCTGTCGCACTAATGATGTAAGCAATCCAATTATCATAAGAGTTTCGGGAACCAAATGAAAGTGCTGTAAAATGGCTTTGTTGAATATCAGGAAACAGACTTAAAAGGTGTTCGCTGTATAAAGCTATCCCTATGCCAAAAAGTAGCAGATGCAATAAAAGGACAATGATATAATTAATTGTTCTTTTCCGCACTAGCAAATAAGGAATGTATAAGAGCACATTAAGATAAATGGCAATAAAATATACGCCATTAAACAGAACCAAATGAGTTGTAAAGAGTTGATGCTTTTCAGCGCCAGGGTCATAATTACTACTGTTATTATAAACGGCATTGGCAAAAAGAAACAAAGCAAGGGCATTGAGCAATATCCTGGTTTTATGCAGGGCTATTTTTTGCAGTAGAGGCATTTTTCTTTGAATAAATTATGAATAGCATGCAAAAATCAGAATTTTGTTTTAAGTCTACTTTCCTTTTACACCAAATTATCCTTTTAGGGGACGAACAGGAAAATTACTGGTTTTCTTGTTTTAGGTCAATATATTTTCGGAATTGGTCAAAAAGTTGCTAAAGAGCTTTTCCAAATTGACGCTCTTTGTAATTCAATCTAAAATTTATAAAGCAATGAAAAAACTGATTACACTACTGGCCCTTGGTATATGGGGTCTCAATGCTAAGGCTCAGGTGCCGGCTGCCTTACAGGCTAAATTTCAGGATACTCTGGCTGATATGCAGGCCAAATATGGTTTTAAAGGCCTGTCTGCTGCCGTATACTACAAAAACAATGGAATCTGGAAATCGGCTGTTGGCCTTTCGAACAGCAGCACAGCACTTAACCCAGATATGCTTATTGGTATAGGAAGCAATACCAAAACATTTATTAGTGTGTTGATGATTAAAATGCAGGAAGCAGGATTGCTGCGGCTGGATGATTCAATAGGCAAATGGATTATGGGTTATCCCAATATTAATGGTGCCATCAGTATCCGGCAAATTCTGAACCATACAAGCGGTATCAACAGTTATACTAATAACGCATCCACATGGGACAGTGTCAATATGGATTTGTCAAGAATATGGACCAAAGATGAAATACTTCGAAAATTTGTTTCAGCTCCTTCATTTGCTCCAGGCGCCAATTGGGAGTACAGCAACACTAATTTCATTATTGCCGGAATGATTCAGGAGAAGATAAGCGGAAAGAGTATTCAGCAGCTGATTAGAGATAGTATTTTAACGCCCCAGGGCTTAGGGCAAACTTTTTTTCCTCCCTACGAAACGGCAACTATTCCTTATGCAAATCTGTGGTCCGACTTTGATGGTGATGATGTTCTGGAAGACGTTGGCGCATATGACAGCCCCGGAGCTCTTCCCAAAGAGATCAATAGCTTTGCTGATGCAGCAGGAGCCTTGGTTTCTACAGCCGAGGATAATGTAAAGTTTTGGAGAGCGTTAATGAATGGAGGCATCATAAAAAAATCCTCCATGAACAGTGATTTATTTCGATGGTCAGGATTTGGCTCTCCATCTAGTGATTATGGTGCAGGAATATTTAAGATCAGGATGTTGGGTAAAACAGTTTTCTCTCATGGAGGCACCTGGATCGGTCAAATCAATGAGAATTTGTCAGACACTGCGAACAATATAAATATTGCCGTTTTGTCCAACCAGGATAGTTTGCAAAATGAGGAGCTGGCTCTTGTGGTAGCGGCCTTGTATAAAGTAGCATTAGACTATCAAAAACTGGATGTGCCTGAGCTGGCCAATGTGACAGGACAAAGTTTAATGCTTTATCCTAATCCGGCGCGTACTCACCTTTTTGTATCCGGGCTTCCTAAAGGGGAAAAGACAATTCGCTTGTATGATATGATGGGTAGACAATTAAGAGAATTCGCTACCCTGGAAAACGAGCTTTTACATTTGTCTGAACTGAACTTTTCTTCTGGCCGATATATACTTGAGGTACGCAGTCAGGAGACGGTTCAAAGGGCAATGTTTGACCTTGTAGAATAAGTACAATAGGATTATTAAAAGAGCCTTTTAAATCAAATCAAAGGCTCTTTTGTTTTGTTGGAGTTCAAAAATTGCTTTTCAACATTTATTCCAAAAATCTTATTTCTTGTTGGTGGGCTGCGCAAGGCCTCTGCCTCAATATCAGCAAAAAGCTGTCGGGAGACTGCACTGTGGCCACGATGTAGAGGGCTTTACTGCCCGACACGCTATGCCGAACAGCATTTGGATATACTTCGGCGAACGAGGATAAATTTCGGGTTATGGATATCTTATTTATTGTTGATTCGTGGTGTCCTTGTAAGTACTAGAATTAAATTTCTCTAAACAGTGGTCTGCTATTAGGAATTTCATTTACGAGATCCCAATATTTTAAATAATCCATTATTGGACCTGAATAATTTGAAAATTTAAGAATTAATCCAGATGTCAGCAAATTGGCATCCAATGCTACGCCTAAAAGTTTTTTTTCTCTTTTTTGATCTTCTTCATCTTCAAAAGGTATTCTTCCGTGTAAAAATTCATTTCTCATATTGATGCAATATTGATCTTCTTTGTTTAGATTAAATTGGACAAGAGCAAAAGCTTGCTTAAATCCATCATTATTTCCAATTTGATTTAGATTGTCAATCTTCTTTAAGATCATTTTTTTATTGTTGAATTTATTGTCATCAATATTTGAAATTTTTCCTGTCAAAATTTCTTTAATTTCTTTTTCGTATTCCCGCTTTATTGGTGATACTGTTTCAACGTTTTTATCTATAATTATCTGTTTAATTGTCTCAAGAGCAACAAAAAGTGATGCTGCTTGAATTTCTACCGGCAAATCTTTTGATTGTGTAATAATTTTGATTGCTCTAAGAAGAGGTATGCAGGTATGGCAAAGATTGCAAAGAGTTGAAAAAGTATGTAATGGGAAATAGGATATTTTATCAAGGTTTTTATAAGATGAATACATTCTGGGGTTTATTAATTCTACGGTACTATCTATAGTTTCTTGAAGACGCTTGAACTTAGAGCCAATCAAATTTGTGAAATCGCCGTTCGCAAATTTTAAGATTGTCACTTCTCCTCTAATTAAACTGCCACTTAAAAATGCTGTTGCATATGTTAGTATTTCTAAAGCATTTTTGAAAAACGAATAATCCATTTTAGACTTCGATTCTATTATCAAATAAGATCTTGATTCTATTGTGTAATTAAAAAAACCAATCTTGTTAACACCGAAATCAATCTTTGCGTATCCTGCAATACTTAGTGCATTATCAACTGAAAAATGTTGAGTACTAATATAACTAATTGGAAGGCGTGAGGATTTATTTAAGGGAATCAAAGCCCTAAAAAAGCCTTTATCAAATTTGAATGAAATCGTCTCAAGATCCCATAAATCGCCTTTAAATTCTCGTCCTAATTTCATTGAATAAGATCCAACACCATTTTTAACGTTGTACTCAGTACTATTTATGTCTATAACGAACGATCTTCTAAAGCCATAACCTATATGTTGAAATCTTATAGGAGATTCACAGTTTTGCAGCCATCCTGTTTTAAAATTTACAGCACGACTTTTTTCTTTTGAAATTTCAATTTTTAGTCCATTAATGGTTGGAAAGTCAGATTTGATAATTCCTATTTGCTTTCTTTCAAATTGTTGCAAAAAAAGTATAGTTTCTTCTAAGCTAATTTTCTCTCCTGATTTTATTAAAGCTTGTCTCTTTGCTTCTAATTCTGCTTCATTCATAATTAATTATTTGAAAACAAAATACGAACTAAAATTTTTGATTATACAGGATCCCCTGAAAATAAAACCGCCACAAACTTACGTTTGCGGCGGTTTATGTATTTAATTATTGAACGATGAAACAGATTAGTAACCCATATCCATTCCGCCTGGCATACCAGCTGGTGCACCTGCAGATTTTGGTTCTGGTTTGTCGGCAATCACACACTCAGTAGTGAGCAACATACCCGCAATAGATGCTGCGTTTTCTAAAGCTACGCGGCTTACTTTAGTCGGGTCGATCACACCGGCAGCCAACATTTTCTCATACACTTCTGTACGGGCGTTGAAGCCGAAATCATCTTTACCTTCTTTTACTTTTTGTACCACGATGCTTCCTTCGATACCGGCGTTGGCAACGATTTGGCGCAATGGCTCTTCCAGCGCACGACGTACGATAGCGATACCTGTTGCTTCGTCGTTGTTGCTGCCTTTCATTTTGCTGATGCTTTCGATAGCGCGGATGAAAGCGATACCACCACCTGCTACGATACCTTCTTCTACCGCAGCGCGTGTAGCGTGAAGAGCATCGTCTACGCGGTCTTTCTTCTCTTTCATTTCCATTTCTGTTGCAGCACCTACATACAGTACAGCTACACCACCAGCCAATTTAGCCAGACGCTCCTGCAATTTCTCGCGGTCGTAGTCAGAAGTGGTTGTTTCGATTTGAGATTTGATTTGATTAACACGGGCAACGATATTGGCTTTTTTACCTTTACCGCCTACCACAGTTGTGTTGTCTTTGTCGATGGTGATGCTTTCTGCCTGTCCAAGGAATTCCAAAGTAGCAGAGCTCAATTGGATACCTTGTTCTTCGCTGATAACTGTTCCGCCAGTCAAGGCTGCGATATCCTGCAACATTTCTTTACGACGATCACCAAAACCAGGCGCTTTTACGGCACCGATTTTCAATGAACCACGCAATTTGTTTACCACCAAAGTAGTCAGTGCTTCACCTTCTACATCTTCAGCGATAATCAACAAAGGACGACCAGCTTTCATAGTTGCTTCCAGGATAGGAAGAATGTCCTGTAAAGTGCTGATTTTCTTTTCGCAGATCAGGATGTACGGATTAGCGAACTCGATTTGCATTTTCTCTGTGTTGGTCACAAAGTAAGGGCTCAGATAACCGCGGTCAAACTGCATACCTTCTACAATATCCACCGTAGTTTCAGTTCCTTTAGCTTCTTCTACAGTGATCACACCTTCGTTACCTACTTTGCCCATTGCCTGAGCAATCAGTTTACCGATAGCGCTGTCGTTGTTTGCAGAGATAGTGGCAACCTGTTCAATTTTTTTATTGTCTTTACCAACAGTTGTGCTTTGACGACGAAGGTCTTCTACAACAGCTATTACAGCTTTGTCGATACCGCGTTTCAAATCCATTGGGTTAGCGCCTGCAGCTACGTTTTTCAATCCTTCAGAAATGATAGCCTGAGCCAAAACAGTAGCAGTCGTTGTGCCATCACCCGCCATATCAGCAGTTTTCGAGGCAACTTCTTTCACCATTTGAGCGCCCATATTTTCGATAGCGTCTTCCAGTTCGATTTCTTTAGCAACAGTCACACCATCTTTAGTGATAGCAGGAGCACCGAATTTTTTCTCGATAACCACGTTACGACCTTTAGGACCAAGGGTTACTTTTACCGCATCAGCAAGGATATCTACACCTTTCTTCATTTTGTTGCGGGCTTCAATATTAAAAAGCAATTGTTTTGCCATAATTTATTTGATTTGAAAATTTGAGGATTTGAAAATTTGAAGATTACTTAAATGATTGCAAGAATATCGCTTTCACGCATAATCAGGTAGTCAACGCCTTCAAGGCTGATTTCTGTGCCGGCATATTTGCCATACAATACTACATCGCCTACTGCAACAGTAACAGGCTCGTCTTTTTTACCCGGGCCTGCAGCGATAACGATACCGCGTTGTGGTTTTTCTTTTGCAGTATCAGGAATGATAATGCCACCAGCAGTTTTTTGTTCTGCGGCGTCAGCTTTTACGATTACTCTGTCGTGTAGCGGAGTAATGCTTACAGAAGGAGTGCTTGTTTTTTTTGCCATAATCTATTATTTTAAATATAAAGATGTTTAAGTGTTTTAGAGGTTGTAGCATATTTTATGCCAAAAGGATTTTGTAGGACATTTTAGCAGATAATCTGAAATTTCAGGTATCAATTTCAGCTATAACGACATTTTTTCATACACAATTCTGTAACAGGACATTTTTGTCAGCATTACTTACATTTGCTCAAAACCAAAATATTATGGCAATTCAAGTAGGGCAACATGCCCCTGATTTTACCCTTTTCGATACAGATAAGAAAGAAGTGTCGTTAAGTGCTCTTCGCAATAAGAATGTAGTGCTGGTATTTTTTCCTTTGGCCTTTACCAGTGTTTGTACAGCCGAGCTTTGCGCCCTGCGCGATAACATCAGCAGCTATGTGGCGTTGAACGCTGAAGTATTAGGCATTTCAGTGGATTCACTGTTTAGTCTGGGCAAATTTAAAGAAGAGCAAAACATTAATTTCCCTTTGTTGAGCGACTTTAATAAGGACGTATCGACAGCTTACGAAACGATCTATGAGAGTTTTGCTTTTGGCATGAAAGGAGTTTCCAAGCGCTCAGCCTTCGTAATTGATAAAGAAGGCGTTGTGCGTTATGCAGAAGTGCTGGAAGATGCAGGTAAGGTACCTGATTTTGATGCCATTCAGGCAATTTTAAATACACTTTAATTTTTGATAAGTATTTTTTACCGACAGAATAATTGACCGTTGAAAAGCACAAAACAGATATTTGTTTTGTGCTTTTATTTTTTTTCCATCTATTTTCTATTATTTTTGATTTTTACAAGCCAAAAATCTATACTTGAATACAACAATTTTACATTCCGAAACCGAACTCATTTCTATGCTGAAAAGCAAGGATGAGAAGGCGTTTAATTATCTCTATGATAATTATTCGGGAGCGTTGTATGGTGTTATCTTAAAGGTGTTGGATAAAGAAGAACTGGCCAATGATTTGCTACAGGAAGTGTTTGTAAAAATCTGGCGCAGCATTGAGCAATACGACAGCAGTAAAGGAAGATTATATACCTGGATGTTGAATATTGCACGGAATTCAGCCATTGATGTGTTGCGTTCCAAAAGTTTTCAGCAGGAACAAAAAACCATTGACATTGAGAATAGCGTATATCTCAATGAATCGCGCAGAAATACAGAAAACAACACCGATACTTTGGGTTTGAAGAAGTCTGTTATGAATCTGAAACCGGAATTCAGGATTTTGATAGACCTGGCCTATTTTCAGGGATTCACGCAGGAAGAAATATCGAAGACTTTACAAATTCCGCTCGGAACGGTTAAGACCAGGATGCGGAATGCTATTTTAGAATTGAAATCTGTTTTTAAATAAATTGCGACCATAGATAAAGTGAACATTCAGGAGTACATATCAAGCGGAATTGCGGAAGCGTATGCAGCAGGCATAGCTACCAGCGAAGAAGTGCGCGAGATGGAGCAAATGATGAAGCTTTATCCTGAGGTGGAAGCGGCAGTGCGTGAGGCAGAGGAAGCGATGGTAAAATATGCCAGGCAGCATGCGGTCAATCCGCCGCCACAGTTGAAACAAACCATTTGGCAAGCCCTTGTCGGAGAAACCAATATTGACGAAGCACAACCGACTATTAAAAGCACAACTCATATTTCCATTGTTCCCGATGTTGCTGCAAGAAGCCCATGGATGAAATATGGTTTAGCTGCTTCGGTCGCTTTGCTGATTGCCAGTGCTGCAGGTAATGTGTGGATGATGAATGAAAATAATAAAGTAAAAAGCGAGGTTGCCGCCATTGCTGCAAGTCAAAAAGTTTTACTGGAAGAAAAAAATAATGCACTTGCTGCAGCTGAAAAAGCTAATCAGGAAATGCAGGTTTTAACATTGCCTAAACTTGTAAAAATCAATCTGGCCGGTGTAGGATCACATGCTGACATGGCTGGAATGCTGTATTGGGATGGAGCTACAGGCGACGTTTATGTTGACCTGAATAAAATGCCGGAAGCGCCATCCGGAAAACAATACCAGTTGTGGGCTATCGTTGACGGCAAACCTGTTGATGCCGGAATGTATGATGGCAATGCGCAGGTAGCAATGCATAAAATGAAAACGATTCCAAAAGCAGAAATGTTTGCCGTGACTATAGAAAATGCCGGGGGAAGCCCAAGCCCGACGCTGGACCAAATGGTGGTGGCAGGCAAGACAAGCTAAAACTTTCTTTTAATATTTTTTTGAAAGCTGTAATCTTTTTTGATTGCAGCTTTTTTGTTTGGTATGAGCTGAATGTTACTTTTTGATTTTTTTTAGAAAATTTAAAATCCAAAGTAAAATGTCTCCCGTAAATGAAGTCCTACAAAACAATTTAACTCAAAAAAACAAAAAGTATGAAATACACAACTGTAAAGGCTTTCGCCTTAGCAATGGGACTAATGATGAGCCCTGCAATCGCAACACAAACATTTGCACAGGAAAAAACAGTAACAGTGGGAGGAGCGCCAATGTATCCAAGTAAAAACATCGTAGAGAACGCAGTAAATTCAAAAGATCACACCACCTTGGTTGCTGCTGTAAAAGCTGCAGGATTGGTTGAAACATTACAATCTGCAGGACCGTTTACCGTATTCGCACCGGTGAATAAAGCTTTTAGCGATCTTCCGGCAGGTACAGTAGAAAATCTATTGAAGCCGGAAAATAAAGGAACTTTATCTGCAGTGCTTACCTACCATGTGGTAGCAGGCCGTTTGGGCAGCAAAGAGCTGATGGATAAAATCACAGCAGGCGGTGGTAAAACAATGTTGAAAACCGTTCAGGGTGAAGAACTGACTTTCATGATGAAAGGTAAAGACCTTTGGGTAATGGATACCAAAGGAGGCAAGGCTAAAGTAACTATCAAGGATGTATTCCAGAGCAACGGTGTAATCCACGTTATTGATAAAGTGTTGATGCCTTAATAAGACATTGATACAATCATCTAAAGACGGTTTTATTGGTTAGATGGTGATTGCAAAAATCCCCGGAACAGCAATGTTCACGGGGATTTTTGTTTTGTTGAAAGTTTTGAAAACTAACCGATGAATTTTTTCTTTTCATTCAGGATACTCCATTCTGTTTCTTCTTTAATAATAGTATTGCTTAAAATACCTAAACCATCAATTTCCATCGTAACAACATCACCTGGTTGCAACCACTGAACTTTATAGTTCGGGTCGTTCAGCAAGCCTGTTCCGTTCAGTTCGAGGAAACATCCTGTGCCAACGGTACCGCTTCCTATCACATCGCCGGGCCATACATCCACGCCATAAGCACAACGCTCAATAATTTCTGCAAAGGTCCAGTCCATATCACCCATATTGCCTTCGCTAACTGTAACGCCGTTTACTTTGCAAGTCATTCCGAGGTAATAGTTATTGCCGGTATGGTTTGGTTTTGCAGGGATTTTGTAAGCTTCCAGTTCGTCCGGTGTCACCATTATTGGTCCGATTACCGTGCTGAAATCTTTTCCTTTTGCAGGTCCCAGGTTCAGCAGCATTTCTTCCATTTGCAGGGTGCGGGCGCTCATGTCATTCATAATCATGTAACCGGCAATATATTCATCCGCCTGTGCTGCAGTAAAGTTTCTTCCTTTTTTACCTAAGACAACCGCCACTTCCAGTTCGAAATCCAGTTTTTGGAAATGATCCGGCATGCAAACAATATCGCCAGGTCCCTGGATTGCATTATGATTCGTAAAATAGAAAATGGGATAATGATCAAATTCGGCAATCATGTCCACCTTTCTGTTGCGGCGTGCAGCAGCTACGTGCTGGCGAAAAGCATAACCATCACGGCATGAGGTAGGTTCGGGCACAGGAGAAAGGACATTGGCAGTTGCGAATTCCGCATCTGCCTGCAGGCTGTTCACTCCTTTTTTTATGTCAGATTCTGCAGCCTTTGCCAAAGCACTGTTTTTCTCCCAGTTTTGCAACATGGCCTTCATTGTGCCTGGTAATTCTGGATGCAGTTTTTGGGTGTCGTATAATTTTCCTTCTATCAGGAGAGCCAGCTGTTGCTGTCCGCCTTTACTATATGTCGCTAACTTCATTTATGTTGAAATTTATTTTTTTTATGGCGCAAAGGTATTAAATAAAACGGGTAGCACTTTTTGCTGGTATAAAAAAAGACCCCCGTTTGGAAGTCTTTTCGAAAGATTAACTATTTTCTTTTATCGAAAAAATGAACCGGTTTCCTGCTCAATGGATTAAAAACAATAGGATCCAAGGCCTCTTTAGTGGTGAATTCAATTTTGGGTGTTACTCTAAGCTTAGCACGGAAGTGGTCTTTGATTTGTTGCAAAAAATCGTCTGACTGATGGCTGGCTGCAATTTTTATTAATATTTCATCCGTTCCCCAATCATTCGTCGAAATTTCTATCACGTGACTGACGATATTTTCAAAATTATTCAGCACATCGTTCATTGCTGGTGGATACAAGGTTGTGCCTTTATATTTTATCATCTGCTGCTTCCTGCCTATTATCGGGCCTACGCGCAACGTATTTCTTCCACATGGGCAAGGTTCTTTGTGGAGCTGAACAATATCGCCTGTCTTAAAACGAATCAGCGGCATTGCTTCGATACCAAGTGTTGTGAAAGTCAGTTCCCCGATTCCTCCGTTCTGCACCGGTTCGTTATTATCGTCCAGCAGTTCAACAATAATCAACTCAGGATGATGATGGCTGCCTTGTGTATGGGTACATTCTGTAAACGCCGTGCTCATTTCGGTAGAGGCGTAAGTGGAGAATAATTTAATGTCCCATTTCTCCGTTATTTTTTTTGAAAGCGTATTTAATGCAAACTCCTGATCGCGCACTGATTCACCAATACAGATTGCTCCTTTGATGCTCGAGTTGCGATAGTCAATATGATTGGCTTCGGCATACTCGATCATTTTTAATAAAAAGGATGGAACGGTAATCAGGTAATTGGGTTTGTATTTTAAAATAGAATCCCACTGCAATTCCGGTATACCGGCGCCGACACGAATAACACCAACACCTAGTTTGCGCAGCCCAAGCAGATAGGCCAGGCCGGCCATGAAACGTCTGTCAATCGTGACCATCAATTGTACCAAATCTCCTTTTTGAATGCCAGCACATTCGAACGAAATGGCTTCGTTGTAGGCCAGTCTGTCCAAATCTTTGTCTGTTAATCCAAATGTGACAGGTTCGCCCAGTGTGCCTGAGGTAGAAGCGTAATCAAGAATGTGGTGTTGAGGGACACAAATAAATTCGTCATTATGTTTTTGCAGATCTTCCTTTGTGGTTAGCGGAAGTTTTTGCAGATCTTCAAGGGTTTTAATTTTTTCAATATCGATATTGTGATTTTTGAAAACTTCCTGATAGTAAGGAGAATTCTCTTTCGCATACCGCAATAGTTCCAGCAGTTTTTGCTCCTGAAAAGTTTTTATTTCTGCCAATGACTTTTGCTCTATGTCCGGAATCATTTTATCGTAACTTTTTAATTGCTTTTTTTAATTGCTTTTCCACTTTTGCTTTTTCAGGAATTGTGGTAATCTCTTTGCTTAATGCTTTTTCAAAATACTGTTTGGCTGCACCATATTGCTTGTTCTTCGAGGCCATTTTTCCTGCTTTGTAATATACCTGCCAATATTCAGGATTGAGGGATACATATTCCGGGATAAAGTTATCGGCTAAAGTTGTTTTTTTGTTCAAAGCTGCATCCATTGTTCTGTCAGCAATTTTAAATTGCTCATAATCGAGATAAGCTTTGGTATACATGAACGAATCCTGTGGAATGTTTTTTGTGGAATCTGCAAATGAAATGAAACTTGCTTTATTGCCGGTGGAGGTAAAAATTTTATTGAGATCGTAGCAAACAAATTCTCCCAATTGATAAGGATTTGATGAAACCCAAACCAATCGTTGTTCAGGCTTGAAGATGACTGCGTGGTGTGCTATCAGCTGGTTGAGTGATTTTTCATTACCGAAGCCTAATGCTTTTTCATTCAAGCCATCTTTATTGCGCAATATGGCTGCTGCTTTTTCAGGATTCAGCTTTCCGTTTTGTGCCAGCAGTTCGGTCATTCTTTCATAGCGATATTGGGAATGACTGTTAATAATATGCTTTTTGTTTCGTTTGTCATTTTTATAAGCGTCACTTTGGAAGTGGTTGGTTGAAATCAACTGATGATTTTCCGGCATTTCATAGACGCCCAATTTATGAGGAGAAACTTCTATTAATACCGCTTTTTTATCATGAGCACTGCCAACCATTATTGATTCAGCAACAAAAACTTTTCTTTTTTTTGCGATGGCAATAGCTTCGTCAATGTTTTTGGCATACTGCAATATTTCTCTTGTAAGGATGGATATGGGTGTCTTTGCTATTAAGGGTATTTTGGATTTTCCTGCATTGATGGTTACCGTCAATCCTTCATTATTCATACCTGAAACAGCGCCAATCATGCCAGGCCAGGTCACCATCATAAACGGAATGCCCTTTTCCGGATTGACAAAGGCAACAACTTTGTTTTCAGCAAAAGCATCACCAACATAGAAATCGAAATTTCTTCCCAGGATTAATGAGCCATCCTCCGACTTGTCGCCAGCCACAGCAAAAGAAGAACAACCAACCAGTGCAAGGTCCTGCAAAGCATGTCCGATGTCGTGTGCGCCGTGGAGATAAAGGCTTCGTAAAAAGGGAGAGGCAATCTTGTCATAATCGTGTGTGCTGTGTTGCGACAAACCATAAATCTCTGCCTGATATTCTTCCGTCACATTTTTGTACAGTTTGCGATTATACCATTTCAGAAATTGCCGGATAATTTTCAACCGGGATCCGGAAGAAACCATGTCAGTTATTTTGCTGAAGAAAATATGTTCCTGTCTTTTTAATAAAGAATCTGTGAGGCTTCCTGTTATTAATCCTCTTTGTAAAGGATCTCCGGAAACATAAAGTTCCCAAAGCTTTTGTTTGTTTTGTAATAAAGAGTTTTGGCCAATATATATGCTGTTGCCATTAAAGGAATCTACACGTGGAATCGTTTGGTCATAACCGGAAATGGCAGGCTGGTGGTGAATAGATTTTGAAATACCGCAAGAGCTGCCCGCAAAGAGCATAACAATCAACACGATATTTTGAAAATTTCCCTTTCTCACGATGTTCTTTTGTTTAACCTATTTCGGCATTTATTTTTTTCAATAAATAATCTTTGCCAATAATTTCTGAACAGGTGGTAACCGCTCCGATAGTGACGCCCAATACTCCGTGCATATTAATACTTTGTCCGGTAAAGAACAGATTTTTTACTTTGGTTTTAGCAGAGATAAAAGTGCGCATCGGATTGTTGGAATCCTTCACATAACCATACATGTTTCCATTGCTTCCGCCTATGTAATCCCGATAAGAAAGCGGGGTAGAGGAATGAATTGATTTGATGCAATCTCTGATGCCGGGAAATTTTTTTTCTATTTCAACTAAAAATTTTTCCGTTTTTCTTTGCTTGAATTCTTCATAGCTTTCCCCGCGGTCTGCTTTGTGTGCAACAGTGTTTACGGTGTCTTCCCATTCTCTGACCTCATCATATTTCATGTAGGTGATAAAAGTCATTCCGTCCGCCCAGCCATTGTTTTTGGATGAAGTATTCATGGAAGCCATAAATGCTTTCGGCCATGTATTTTCATCATACTCATGAGCCAGCCATACTTCATTACTGTTTTTGTAATGATAATAATTGTGGTTGATATAAGGAAAGGTTTCCGGTTTGAAAACGATATAAAGACTAAAAGCGGAAAGGACATCTTCAAGTCCCTGAATTCTGGAAAAGAAAGGTTTTCTGAATTTGTCTTCTCCCACAAGTTTTAACGTGGTTTTCAATTCGATGTTGGAAATGAATTTATCACCAAACACTTCTTCGCCATTTTTTATCCTTGCAGAAACCAATTCTCCATCTTCAAATCCAAAACCGCTGACCTCTTTGTATTTATAGATTTCGCCACCATATTTTTTCAACTGTTTTATCAGTTGTTTTGTTATCTGGCTGCCACCATTAATGCACCTCCAGGAACTTTGAATATATGAATTGACAGATAATGCATGTACATAAAAAGGAGATTTTTCCTGGATTCCGGCATACAGAAAATTTGTTCCTGCCAGCACCGCTCTCAACTTTTTATTTTCTGTGAGCTCATCAATTTTTTGCTTCGCGTTGATAGATAGGATTTCACTTTCGTATCCACCTTCTGCATGGAGATTGTATAAAGGAAAGGAGTCGCAGGTGTCTATAATTTCTTTGCAATAGTTGCGGATGTTTGCTTCTTCTTCCGGGAAATATTGCAGCAATTGCTGAATGAAGTTTTCATAACCCTGGGCATGCGGGTATTCCTGCGTGTCATCCTCGAACGAAACGATGTCAAAGCCATTTTCATCCATTTTCTTTAGTTTAAGTTCATCCATTATGCCGATGTACTTAAAATACTGATACAGGTTTTGCCCTTTATCCAACCCGCCGATATAATGGATACCCGTATCAAAAATGGTTTTATCACGGACAAAGGTTTGAAGGTTGCCGCCAAACTGATTGTTCTTTTCGAGTATGCACACACTAAGCCCCTCTTTGGCCAGAATAATTCCTGAAACCAAACCGCCTAAGCCACTGCCAATAATTACGATGTCATATTTTTCCTTCACTACGATCCTTTCTTTAAAATAATCATTTGTGCATTGCTCTGAAAGTCCTCTGCAAAACCCAAGCTTAGCAGAATGTCTTTGCTGCTAAAATCATCCAGCAAAATGATGGTTTTTATATCCTTTAAAACTTCTTTCTCAAAAATATTTTTGCAAGTTGAAGAAATTATGAGTGTATCATATTTTCTTTCAGGAACGTTCATTTCGGAGTTGACATACCGGATGCCTCTGTTAATGGCAGTGTAATTGGATTCAGCAACACCTCGCTTGTTGTCGTCTGCTATGACTGTGGTAATTTTGCGTTGTGCCTCCTGCAGGTTTAATATCAAATCCAGCACCCCAAAATCATCTGCAATGCGCAGTATATCCGATTTGTTCCCAATGAATTTGTTGAGATAATGGTATAATCCAAATCGCTCTTTTATTTCGCTTTTGACCGAAGCAATGACTTCTTTTTCTTTGTAGGAAAAGTTATTTAGAATAATTCTTTTGAAGTAAATCGGCCCCTCTTCTTCTCTTCTTAATTCTGCAAATTGATCTTTGAAATGACGGGAAATTTTCTTGTTTCTTTCTGCATAGGAGATGCCAAAAGAAGTATCATCAGGTCTGATGCGGTCAAGTATTTTTAAGGTAATCGCACCATCGTCTATTATCAAATCGCCCTTTGGTAAAACTTCAGAATTGCCATGAATAATCACTGGCAAAATATCAAGATTAAACTGTTCGGCCAGGTAGAATGCGCCTTTATGAAAGCGATGAATGACATTCGTTTCAGAGCGTGTGCCTTCCGGAAAAACCATCAAAGAAAAACCTTGATTTACTTTTTCACGCAAATGCTCCACACCGCCTTCCAAACCTTGTGATACCGGATAAAACCCGGCAAGTTTTACTCCCTTGCCAAAGAAAGGAGAATTATAAACCCAGTCGGTTACGAGAAAGACGATTTTTGGATTCACCATACCCATTGCCAGTATATCAAGGAAAGACGTGTGGTTGGCAATGATTACCGCAGGTTTGTCAAAGGTTTCTCCGGAGGGGTTGATGATTTTCTTTTTTGCGAAAGGATTGGTGTACAAAACCGACTTCATAAACTTCGACATGATGTAATGAAAGGCACGCAGTTTTTTCAGTTTGGGCAAAGGCAATATTTTCATCAGGCTCACGCTGATTATTGAAAGCAGAAATCCTCCAAGACCATAATAGATGAAGGATAGGATGGAGTGCAGTAATGTTCTTACATGAAATGGTGCTTTCCCTTTATTTGCTCTGTTGCTGATAAAAATAGTAAACAGTAATGGCTGGATAATAAAAGTAATAGCCAGTGCGGAAAAAATACCAACAATCGAAATGATGGATATTGATTTGAGTGCCGGATGTTTTGCAAAAACCAATACGCCGATTCCTAAAATGGTAGTGCAAACGGAAAGCAATATGGATGCTTTATACGTTGGCAGTTCCTTGCGTTTGTAGGTATATTCTTTTTGTAAAGCGGAAGTCATAAAGATGGAGTAATCTACCCCTATCCCGAAGATTAATGTGCAGACAATAATATTGATAATATTGAATTGCAAGTCAAGCATTCCCATGAGGCCGGTCGTGAACACCCAGCTCATCAAGATTGGAATACTGCTGATAATGACTAATTCTATTTTTCGGAAATAGAGCAGCAATACAATGATGACTGCAAGGAAGGAGTAGTCGACCAGTTTCCCGAAATCATTTTTCAAATTGCCTAAAAACGATTCATTCATTTGTTTGCGATCAATGACCACGAGATTCGGATTGTTTTTAAGACCATCAACAATAGCATCCCGGTTTTCTGCCGGAACTTTTACTAAGGTTGTAACCGTGTAGAAACCTTTCTTCTCTGCCACAAATTCATCAAGGAAAAGCGATTTGATTTTAGCATAATCGGCAAAATTCAAAACAGGAAATTGTTGATCCAAGAGTGCATAAAATTGCTCAAATGTGCCGGGCTTGAAACCAAATTGATTACCGTTGTTAATAAGGCTGGTCTTTAGTTGCAGTTTTTTATCTGTACCCCAAAAATTATTCCAGTCGGCTATTTTTTTCTCTTGTGCCTTTTTTGATAATACAACACCGCCGATAGAACTGAAATCCACAATCTGTGCATTCAATTTACTTTCTTTCAGATTTGCGTAAAGACCGGCATTTGTTTCCAGGATTTCATCATAGCTGTTGCCGTGTGCTGCTACATAAATAGATTTTGACCCGATATTGGCAATACGCTCAAGATCATGTTCAGCTTTTTGAATATCAGCCGGAACAAAGTTTAAGGCAGAAAGATCATTGTTGAATCCAACGTTGCGCCGGGTGAAAAGGCTGACAATAAAAACAATCAATACCAAACCAATCAGCAATTTATTTTTATGATAAGCAAAGCCTGCAATTTTGTCAATAATGTTTTGTTTGGGTGATTCTGTTGGAGCGCCAAGCGGTTTGTATAGCAGTGGAATCAACAGCAAGGAGAAGATTGTGGTTGAGAAAACACTGATAGACGCAAAGATGGCCAGGTCTTTCAATGATTCTGAATTGACAAAGAACAAACAGAGGAAGGTAATTCCTGTTGTCACTCCGCACATAATCAGTGGTTTTGTTATGTCCTTGTAGAGGAGCTTTATATTTTTGTTATTGCGGTAATGTGTTAATACATAAATGGAATAATCTGTCGTTTCACCCAGCAAAATGGAACTTATTCCCAATGAAATTGCGGAAATACTTCCTTTGAAAATATATAAAATACTAAGGGAAAATAAAGCCCCGAAAAGTGATGGTACGAAAATAATAAGCGGTGTGAGAAAGCTCCGGTAGAAGAAGGCAAGAATCAATACCAGCGATACAATTGCAAAGATGGATGTGTTTTTGACATCCGCTTTAATCTGAGTTGCATTGGCGACTGCTACAGGTGTCGAACCGAAATAACTCAGGGATGCTTTTCCTTTGTATTCTGCATTCAGTTTATCCCTTATGGCATTTAGCTGTTCAATAAAATGGGTGTTTTGGTCTGTCTCGTTTGCCGGCAATTTTGGCGTAATAAACAGCAAAAGTTTTTGTTTGTCTTTGGTTACCACAAAGCCGTTCAGCAAATCAAAATTATCGCCAACGCTCATTTGCTGCAATTTCTTCAAAGCAATAAAGGAGATGCCTAAAGGGTCTCGGACAATAAAATCTTTGGTAACAATTCCTGTAGGGCTGATTAAAGATTTATAATCGTTCGCAACACTTAATGCAACGCTGTCCTCCTGCAGTTTGCCCTCAATGTGTTTGTAATCTTCTTCGTCCAGAAACAGGGGCAGGTTCTGATAGACAAAGTCATAAGTTTCCTGTATGTTCTTGTCTTCTATTTTGCCCTGGATTTTTCCGATGTATTGCGCACTGCTTGTGGTCAGGCTGTCCAGAAATGTATTGGCAAATGCTGATAAGTCTTCAGGCGTTCCATCTTTTTCCGCACTGATTATAATTGATATTTTGTCGGCAAAATTGAGCTGTCCTAAAACCTTGGCTGAGATATTGGATTGTTCATTTTTAGGAATCAGGTTGGTAATGTTTTCCTCAAATTTAATTTTGGAAGTCATCAGGAAGAGAAGCGCAACAAGCGCAAGCGCTGCCCCTGTAGCAATCAGTTTGTGACGCTTCGCATAATTATGTATGGCTAAAAAAAATGTACTCATATCTTTTGTTTTCTCATTGTCTTCATTCCTGTTAGTATGAAATAGGACAACACACCAAACAAAAGTCCCATCAGGCTGGCCAATATAAAACTTCCGAAAAGGTACTGTGTGAGATTCGTTTTGATTGCATCAAATGTAGTCGAATTATCTAATATCAAAGGCTTGCTTATGGGCACAATCCATCGTCCCAATAATAGCGATGCGTATATTATAAATGGAATAAAAGGTGGAATGCTGATATTTGAAAATGCAAAGGCAATTGCTCTGTTCAGCTTTAGTATCGTGGCAAGAAATAAAACCAGCACTGTCTGAAAACCCCAGAACGGTGCTATGCCAATAAAAACACCCAAAGCTATCGAGCAGGATTTCCGGATTGGCGTATCATTGCTTTTGATAACATTTTCTATGAAAAAAGCCTTAAGTCCTTTTTTTTTTAATTGATAAAAAACATCCCTTGGTTTTATATACAACAGCGCTATGAGCACTAAAACAGTGTTCAAAATGCTGATGCGGGTAAAGTCTTTGAAAGGTCGAAAATGAGAGACTCTTTCTCCCGGATCGTACAATACTTTTATCGGAATATTTTTCACCGGAATTCGTTTCCAGGCTGTTCGCACAATTACTTCAATCTCGAATTCAAATTTGTTGGTGACATATTTTTTAGGAATCAACAGCAACGGATACAACCGGAATCCCGATTGGGTATCCTCAAGCTTGTGCCCCGTTTCGAACCAAAACCAGAAATTGGAAAATTTATTGCCAAAACTGCTTTTTTTAGGAACGCCTTCCTGGCTCATATTCCGGCTGCCAATCAGCAGGGCATCTCCGTTTTTCTCAAGCTCTTCTATAAAAACCGGGATATCGCTGGCGAAATGCTGACCGTCGGAATCAATTGTAATGGCATAGTGAAATCCAAGTTCAATTGCTTTTTTAAAACCATTTCGCAAAGCCATTCCTTTGCCCATATTTTTTGGATGCTGGACAATGACCAATTGGGGATAATGTTGAAGAATGGCAGGTGTAGCGTCTGTAGCGCCATCGTTTACCACTATTGTGGTTGCACCAAATTGCAGCACGGCATCAACAACACGTTGCAGGGTTTTGCTATTATTATAGGTGGGTATAATAATACAAATCTTATGTTGTTTAAGGCTTTCAATAAGGTGCGCGTCAATATCCATGTACCGTGCTTAGTTGGTCAATAGTTTTGTTTTTTCGGCTTCCGAGAAAGTCTTGGATTGGACGATATAATTTTTAATAAACTCTTTAAGAGTGGTGTTTTGCGCTTTGTAATTTTGCAGGAGGAATTCCTTATCTTCTGCAATATTGCCTTTATACTTCACCACCTTCGGGGTGTTTTCCTGGATGCTCAAACGGATTAGCCTGATTTCAGCATTTTTTGGTTCACTTTTTACAGCAAATTCTATCAGTTGAACACCTTCCACAAAATAGCTTTTCTTGTCAGCTTGCTTGTTGGCAAACTTACCCATCAAGGCTTTTGATGCTCCTTTATAGGCCACCAAAGTCTTGTTGCCATCTTTGGTTGTTCCTGCCAGTTTGGTATAAAAATCAGTCGCACTGTTTTTGGATTGAGCTGCAAGAATAAAATGCTTCCTCAGTTCAGGAAGATCCTGTGTACTAAAGAAGCTGATTAGAAATAAGAAGGTAAAAAGGCTTTTCATCAGGATACAATTTTATAAACACTACTGAGTTTCAGAGCAACAGTGTCGTTAAAATAGGTGGTGTTTTTCAGTTTGATTTGCTGCTCATCGCTGGTTGTTATTTCTAATTCCAGGCGAAGATCAGGTGTTTGTTCCGGATTGATTAAAGCCATAAATTTTACATTCGACAATCGTTCCATCAATAAGTTTTTTCCGCTAATCTGCTCTGCAAGTTCTTTGATAATTTGCATCATACAAACCCCAGGCATAATCGGGTTGCCCGGAAAATGCCCGTTAAATATTTCGTGCTTTTCATTGATAAAAATATGAGCAAGGTATTTGGTGCCTTCTTCATTATCCAATGACTTTACGGTATAGAAATCTTTAAGTAGCATTTTGAAATTTTAAATCAGAATAAGAAAACTGTGTTTTGCAAAGAAATTAGTTTTTCAGATAATTCAATGCTATTTCCAGTTTAATATTCTTGTGTTTAACATAGATTGTTTCTGCAAGCTGTCCGTTTGTGCTTGTAAAGTTGACAATCACTTTTTCTTTGAATCGGGATGCGCGGACAATTTTGTGAAGCTGTTCTGTTTTTTTATCTGCAAACAGAAAATTGAAGCGACTGCCATCTTTTGATTGATAGATTTTTTCCTGCCCGTTTTCATATTCATTCCGGATAAAGTGTTTGTTTGCCAGGATTAACCTGAAATCATTTTTAAGTGTTTTAAGAATAATTTTTTTGTCCAGATCTTCCACAATCGAATTGACTTTAAAGCTTTCAGGACCAATTTCCAGGTCCATCAGGCTGTTTCCGAATTCCGTGGTGAAAACAACACGGTGGGTCGAGTCATTAATTTGTTTGGCAATAAAAAGCCCGCTCAGGCTTTTGCCATAAACAGTAATATTTGCTTTATACACGTAATCTGTGACGGCACTGGAGAAATAAGGCGAACTATAAACCTTTTTTCCGGAGGAGATTTTGGTGAAACCCTTTACCGTGCGAAATGTACAAGATGCAAATGTTACGAGTAGCAAACAACTAATGATTAAAAGCCGCATCGTCAATTTTTGCATTTACAATTTTGTTCCGGAAGATGATTTTGGTGAAATCGTTTGAAGATTCAATGAGTTTTACCTGTTTTACTGTGTTTTCAGTATTGTCAAATATCAATTCAATTTGCTTGATATATTTTTTTAGGGTCGCATCTTTTGGCAAAAGCCTTGTCATTGAACCTTCTTTTGATTTGAAATAGGATATTGTGAATTCCTTTTCGTCAAACATATCGCCACTTACACTTCCAACAATCAGTTTGTTGATTTTTTCAAACATTTTATTGTTGCCAACATCAACTGCACTTTTATTCCCTTCGTTGTTAATATAAATCTTGCTGTTTTTGAATATAATGCTGTAATTGTACGGTTTAGTGTATTTCCAATTCAATAAATTGGGCTGTTTGAAAAACATTTTTCCGGAACTTTCAATGTCTTTCGACAGGAAGTCTAAATGTTTAAACTGAACAAAATCTGTACTTAAAGTGCTTATTTTCTTTGAAACGCCATTTACTTTTTGCTTGAAGGATTCCATTTCTGCCGCTGTCATCTTCTGCTCCTGTGCAAAAGCCGGCCAGCTATGCATACAAAACAGGATGCCAATCAATAATAATCTAATCTTCATAAGCTCTGATATTTAGGAGTTGCTCCAGCGAAACAACGGTATAGTCTTGCTCCTGCAAAAATAGCAATAATTGCTTCAAAACCCTGACGGTCCGTTCCGATGAGTCGTGGAGGAGTATAATGCCACCTGGCCTGATTCTTGCCTTGATTCTGTTCAATAATTTTTCTTCATTTTTGATAACAGTATCATAAGATCTGATATTCCAGCCGACTACATGGTGCATTGTTTCAGCCAACGCTCTGCGGATAGAAGGGGTGGTGACCCCGTAGGGTGGTCTAAACAGCCTGACTCTTTTTCCGGTGATTGTCTTTATCATCCGGTCTGTTAATTCAATTTCCTCTTTTACTCTGGCCTGCCGGAAAAAATCGAACATGGGCGAATGGCTGTAAGAATGGTTGCCTACAATATGTCCTTCGTCAACCATTCTTTTGAATAATGCAGGCTTTTGTTCAATGTGCCTGCCGATACAAAAAAAGGCTGCCGGAGCCTGGAAATCTTTTAAAACATCTAAAACAGGTTCCGTAAATGCGTTTGGTCCGTCGTCGAATGTTATGGAGATGATTTTCTTAGTTTCAGCATCGTTTCCACAATAGGCTTTTACATGATAATTTAAGCTGATGGCAGAGGATCCGATAAATGCAATATGAAACCATACCAGACAAAGTGCCACAAATACCCAAACGCTTATAGCTGCAAAAAGGCTCGTAAGAGCCAGCAGTACTAAAATCGTCAGAAAAAAAATGGATACTATGTTGTGCTTTGACATCTCTTCAGTAAGGTAAAACTATGGTCCCGTCCTTTATGATGGTTATATAAAAGGATGGTGTTGTATTGGTCTTTTGCTATTGCATTGGCTCTGACAATTGCAGGAATTTCCTGTGTGTGAATTATTTTGGCACCAATCCACAGACCAAACGCCGAAGCTGTGTGATAGGCTCCGCTCAAATGTTTGTAATAAAGCTGCGTTATGTTTTTCAGGCAATTTTCAGCAAGATTTTTAAAATAAATTTCATCATCAATATCCCCGTTGTAACCCAACACTACAGCGTCGAGGTCTGATATCCTGCAATTGTTTTCTGCAAGAAACTGATTCAGTTTTTGTTCAGCTTCTTCAATGGGTAATTTATTGATGATTTCCACGCCGGCGAGTTCGGCATAAGTTGAGCTCGTTATTTTGTTTTCCAGCAGGAAAAAAGTTGCCCCTTCTCCATAAACAACCCCTTTGCTTTTTGCAGGGAATATTTGATAAGGTTTTTCTGATTCCGTTTTTATATATCCGGCCAGCTTGAAAAGCGACATAGTATATTCTACTGTTTCATCAATTCCTCCCACTAATACATTCTCAATTTCATCCGATGCGAATTGCAGGCTTGCGTCCAGCAGCGAGGATTCAAAAGAAACTGCATTTTGCACATAAGTGAAATTGTAACCTGTGCATTTCAGTCCTAAAGCAATTTGTGCCCCTACTGTATTATGGGTGGATTGAATGAAAGAAGTAGGCGTGAGGAAAGATTCATTATTGTCGATAATGGCTTTCAGAAATTTTTCAGAGTCTTCCATACAGCCCATACCGGTTCCGGTGATGATGGCATCCACGTTTTCCAGTCCTGCTTCCTGCATGGCCTGCGAAGAAGCCACAATACCTGCTTTTACGCCTTTTCCCATTCTGCGGATAGCACCAGGCGAGATGTAATTTTTGTAAACAGGATCTTTAATGGTCAGCACATTTTCCTGATTGTTTACTTCAGCCGCTTCCAGGAAAACAGTATCAAAAGTTCTTTGTGCAGAAATACAGCCTGTTCCGTTTATATAACACTTGCTCATTCGCTTTTTGAGAATATTAAGGTCGAACAGTTTCCGCCAAACCCGAATGAATTGGACAAAACATGTTGAATAGGTTTATGTTTTAAGCTTGTTTGTGGTAATAAATCGAATTCTGACATGGGTGTTTTAAAATTCAGATTCGGAAAGATGACATTGTTTTGCAGCGACAACACGCTGTAAACAGCTTCTATCGCTGCGGCTGCGGCAAGTGTATGGCCGGTGAATGGTTTGGTAGAACTAAAATCAGGTGCCTTATTGCCAAACATTCTGATGATTGCCCGTCCTTCTGATAAGTCATTGTTAGGTGTAGCAGTGCCGTGAGCATTGATATAATCTATGTCATCCACACCAAGACCGGCAACTTTCATTGCTTTTTGCATGGCAAGAAATGCACCGTCACCATTCTCTGAAGAAGCAGTCTGGTGATAAGCATCATTTGCATTTCCATATCCGGAAACGTAGGCCAACACCTTCTTTCCTTCTTTTCGCACCACCTCGTCTGACTCTAAAACAAGGTAAGCGGCAGCTTCTCCCAGGTTAAGGCCTTTACGCTCATTGTCAAACGGTGTGTTGTCCGTATCTGACAATATCATTAAAGTTTTGAAACCATTGATGGTAAATTTTGCCAAAGCATCCGTTCCGCCAACAATTACTCTGTCCAGCTTTCCGGCCTTAATGAGCCTTGCGCCTAACATAATGGCATTAGCGGCAGAAGAGCACGCAGTACTGATGGTCGATACGATTCCGGTAATGCCAAGCGTATCTGCAATTTTTTGAGAACTGTCCCCTCCATCGTGGCTTTCCACATATTTAAGGATGGAGCTGTTCTTGAAATATTCGTAATAATATCGTTCGGTCATGTCCATTCCGCCTACGCTGGTGGAGGAAATGAGTCCGGTTTTATATTCATTAATATCTGTAATGCCGGCATTCTTTACAGCTTGCTTCGCCGCAATTGCTCCCAGCATCGCGGTTCTCGAAAAATTATTGTCGGCAGGAAGCCCCAGCTCGGCCACCAAGGCTTCATTGGTTTTTTTGATTTCTCCCACTTTGATGCTATCACTATGAATGGTGACAATATTATCAATAGTAGAAATGCCAACCTTATTATTTGTCAGCGCGGTAAAATTCTCTTCCACAGTGTTACCGATAGCGGAAATAATTCCCATTCCGGTGATGGCAACTCCTTGATTCATTTGATTATTTTGTTCTGTTTTCTGATATGTACTTTGCCATCGTTTCTATCGATTCAAAAATGGCTTTTCCTTCTTTCGGGTCCAAAAGTTTGATGCCATAATCTTTATCCAGCATGACGATCAGCTCGAGCGCATCAATAGAATCGAGGCCTAAGCCTGCGCCAAATAATGGATCGGTATCTTTAATGTCTTCCGGATTGACGTCTTCCAGGTTCAGAACGCTGATGATTTTTTCTTTTAATTCTTGCTTAACCGCTTCCATAAAATCAGGTATTAAATAATGTTTTTATTGTTGTTTCGTTATGTTCCAAACCCTCAGTTGAGTTCACCAGATAAAAATTTGCCCGGTAAGTTTCTTTATAAAAATCCACCCACGCGCAGAGCACTTTTTCTGCTCTGTTGGTCGACAAAAGTACGTCAGTATAGTTGCTTAAAAAGCCCGGATTGAATTTTTCAAATATAAAGAAAGAATTCTCACTTTTTAAATTGTGGCGGATACTGATTTCCCCCATACAAATATTGGGCAATGTATAGACAAAAACAGCCGGGCTTGGGTAGTAATTTTCTTTTGTTGCAATGGATTCCTGGAAAGTAACATCGGTGTCCATGCTGGAACTTTTATTGCTGAAAACCAATGCGATATCGGTTTCTGTTTCATTGGTAGTTTCGTCTTTCAGCAATAATTCGGCTGCGATGAATGCCAGTTTGCTCAGGCTATCCATTTTGAAGAATTTCGGATAACTCCATCCGAAATTCCGGTAGGCAGCTTTTGCAAAATCAGCAAATCCTATTGTCGGTTCGGATTCGAAAATAGTTTCTCCGTTCAAATTAATTTTGTTGTTTTGAATGGTACACCAGGATTGTATGAAGCTGTTTTTGTCCGCCATTTATTTTGCTTTTTTGAATAAAACGGCTGTATTACAACCCCCAAATCCGGAAGCTGTTTTCAGTAAATAGTTCAGTTCTTTTTCTTCATTTTGGGTAATAATATTCAAGGCCTGACTTAGTCCCATTTCATCAAAACCGATGGAAGGATATAATTTACCACTGTTTAAGGATTCAATCCCGATAACCGTTTCCAGCAAACCTGAAGCTCCAAGCGTATGTCCGTAATACCCTTTAAGGCTGTTCAGCGGAACATTTCCAAGTCGGGAACGGTTAAATGCAATGGCTTCCATTTCATCATTAAAGGAGGTTGCAGTTCCGTGAGCATTGATATAATCAATCTGCTCAGACTTTATTTCTGCTTCCTTCATGGCTCTTTCCACACTCCGGAACAGGCCTTCTCCTGTGCGGGATGGGCCGGAAATATGGTTGGCATCATTGATGGCTCCATCACCAACTATTTCAGCCAGGGCATTTTGCCCGTTTGCAGAAACACAGGCTGCTGCTGCCGCTTCTCCCAGGGTTACTCCCTTCCGGTTGACAGAATATGGTTGGCAAGGTTCGTTGCTCACTGCCTGAAAGCAGTTGAAACCCGATAATACAAATTTTGAGAACTCGTCGCCTGCCACCACAAAAGCCTGGTTGCAGGCTTCGCTTTGGATTAATCTTTTGGCTACAGCAAGTGATAAAATGCCTGACACACAGGCGTTAGATACAATGACAGGCTCGGTGATAAAACCGAAAAAAGAAGCGATTTTTTGGGCCATCAATGACAAATCTGCGCTTTGAGCGCTTGTTTCACTGATAGTGCTTAACTGTGTAATATTTCCTTTGGTGGTGGATACGATTAAGATTGTCTTTTCATCAAAAACGGGATTCATCTTTTTGATAACCGGCATCAATGCCAAAATCATCATTTTTTCAAGCCTGGTATATTCTTCTGAGCTTGAAACAGAGGAGAACGCCTCCTCAATCAGGCTATTTTCTATTATAGAGGCATAAAACGGCTGTTCGGCATACACAAGATTTTTGTGCAGTCGAATGCCCGAAATTCCCTTCGAAATATTTCGAATATTGGTTTCAACATCCAGACCAAGCGGTGTGATGCAATTCGTAGTGTTGATAAAAACAGATTTTAATTTCATCCTTGTCCCAGGCCAACTTTTCTTTTCCATTCTTCGAAAAACAATGGATTAGTCAACAATAATTCCCCATCTGCATTAAGAAATACCTGAACCGTTTCGCCGGTGCAGACCAGGTTGTTTTGGCCATCAAAAATTTTGTAACGATAAATCATTTTTGCCGCAGGCGAATCAACAATCGTCGTTTCTATCCGTGCCACATCGCCGTATCGAAGCGGCAATTTGTGCTCGCATGAAGATTGAACAATTGGTGTTGTGCAATTAAATTTATGAACGTCCAGATAGGAAATGCCATGTTTTCGCCCGAAAGCTTCGCGACCATCTTCAAAGTAGGTGATGTAATACCCATGCCAGACAATGCCCAGAGGGTCAGTTTCGTTGAAGCGTACCCGTATTTCCTGCGTTACCGTCAATTCTTCTGCTTCTCTATACTGTTCTTTTCTTTTTTTCATACATCAGGGCAATAGAAATGGTCATAACAAAAAACAAAAATAGCAAAGCAATTTCAGGTAAAATATCAAGCAAGCCCGCATTGCGCAAAAACACATCGTAGAAACCATTGAGGCCCCAGTTCATCGGTGATATGCGTGCAAAAAACTGCATAATTTTTGGCATGGCAAAAACAGGCACCCAAACACCACCCAGAGCGGCTAAAATAATTACGGATGTGGCTCCGAAAGGTGCAGATTGCTCTTGTGTTTTGGCAACGGTTCCCAATAAGATTCCAAAACCTATTGCTGCAAAACCGGCAAAAAGCGCCACGATGCTAAGTAAGGTCAGATTTCCGGCAACATTCAGCGGAGGTAGGCCCAGATGAGGAAACAGGAAAATGGCTACAGCAATCATCATATAAAACTGAATCATGCAGATAATTAAGTAAGTGATTGTTTTGCCTGCCAGAACTACAGCATTTGAAACCGGATTGGTGCGCAGGCGTACA